>JAJFHY010000162.1 GCA_021775375.1 Amylibacter sp.
TATTCATGCCTGTAACAACGCCCGGGCAAAAAATTATAAAAACAGCAACATTTGGCGGAAAGTTCATCGAAATTCGACTGGAAGGTGATTATTTTGATGATACGTTAGTTGCCGCGAAATCTTTTGCAGCAGAAATGGGTGCCCAGTTTCTGCCGCCATACGATTCGCTTGACGTGATTGAAGGCCAGGCATCAATCGCACAGGAAATACGCCAACAATTAAAAAGAAAAATCGATCACATAGTAGTTCCCGTTGGTGGCGGCGGCCTGTCTTCGGGATTGATAAAATATTATGACACCATAAAGGACAGCCCCGAATTCCATCTGGTAGAGCCAAGCGGTGCACGCAGCCTATATGCTTCACTTGATAAGGGGCAGCTTGTTTCTATACCAACAATTGATAATTTTGTGGACGGGGCAGCAGTTGCCCAGATCGGGCATCATAACTTTGAAATTTTGAAAAATGTCCCGAAAAACAATTTACTTGGTATCGATGAAGACAGGCTTTGTACAACCATACTGGAACTTCTGAACATAGAAGGCATTGTACTGGAACCTGCGGGAGCGTTAACCATTGATGCATTAAAAGACTTAAGTGATGATATCGCCGGTAAATGCGTTGTTTGTGTTACGTCAGGTGGAAACTTTGATTTTGAGCGCCTGCCGGATGTAAAAGAGCGCGCATTGCGATCCGAAGGCTTGAAGAAATACTTGATACTGCGTCTGCCGCAACGCCCGGGGGCTTTAAAGGATTTCCTGAACTTGCTTGGGCCGGATGATGATATTGCCCGTTTCGAATATTTAAAAAAATCAGCACGAAACTTTGGTACCGTATTATTGGGAATTGAAACGAAGTCCAAAGGTGGCTTCAAGCATCTGTTCGACAGGATGGACGAAGCGAGCCTGTCATATCGCGACATCACCGACGATGAGACATTGGCGCAGTTCTTAGTATGACCAGATTGTTAAATTATAATACTTACGGCGAGAGTACACAGCATCCAACATTGCTGATCGCTCATGGTCTATTCGGATCCGGGCGCAATTGGCGGGCAATCGCAAAACGCCTAAGTTCGGATCGGCAGGTTATCACGGTCGATATGCGAAACCATGGGGGTAGTTTTTGGGATACGCATCATAGCTATCATGATCTGGCTGACGATCTGGCGGCTATAGTATCACACATAAACGGGCCCGTTGATATTCTAGCGCATTCGATGGGTGGTAAGGCCGCTATGGTTCTGGCGGTACGAAATCCACTACATTTACATAGATTGATCATCGTGGATATCGCACCTGTTACATATACCCACTCGCATATTGTCAATATTGATATCATGCGCAATTTGGATATAGAAAACCTGACCCGCCGGTCTGAGGCAGAAAAAACATTAAACAACCAAATTCATGATCCTGCTACCAGTGCTTTTTTGGCGCAAGGTCTTGAGCTATCGGAAACCGGTAACCGCTGGATATTCAATCTGGATGCTCTGGCAGATAATATGGAAGATCTTGTTGGATTCCCCGATCTATCGGCGCTATACCAAAACGAAGCCGCCTTTATCAAAGGTGGCGTTTCCGAATATATTTTACCTGAACATATGCCCAGAATTAAACAGATGTTCCCGCATTCATCTGTTCGCGAAATTGCTGGTGCCGGTCATTGGGTCCATGCCGAAGCAACGCGCCAATTTATCGATACAGTCACCGGTATTCTTGCGGAAGAGACATGACTTAGCCAAGTTCCGTTACATACTCTTGTGTGAATTGTTGTTTGGAACGCGTATAAAGATTTACAAGATCCGCTACGCCAAATTAGGGTTCTTGCCCTGATTTAGTGGCTTCTTCACCTTGTCCACATTGCACGCCAAAAGCCTGAAATCCAAGATTTGATGCACAGCCTTTCAAAAAGTGAAATGCCGCTGATCGGTCAGATGCGGACATTTCATCATAGGTTTTTTGCAAGGTTTCAATTGCTTCATCCACTTCGGATAGGAATAATTCAACGACTTCCACCATTTCATCTTTGCCAACATCCTGTTGCAATTGGCGCGCTTGTTGCCAGTCAATCATTACCTGTTTCCTTTTGTGAAACGTGCTGAAACCAATGGCCCGTTTGCTTTGTAATTGATGATCTCCAGAATTATGCCGTTGGTATTTGCTGTCGCAACCGCGTTCACGCGCCCATCCTTTTCATAAATCCCGGACATCCAGCCGCGATCATCAGATTTGGTCTTTTGTATTTCCGTCACCAAAAGGCGGGTATAATCCGTGTTATACAGCGCGTCCCAGCCAAATGCCGCTTTTGTACTTAACGTTTTGAGATCGGGAAACTGATTGCCATTTTCATCCACAGCATTCCACGCATGCCCATTCGCATAGATTGTATTGTAAATAAAATAGGGTTTTTGGTCGATATTGTCTTCGCTGACTGCGGTCAACTGACCGGATGATGCGTAATGGTTTTCTTGTGCATAATAGATACGATGCGCCAATTCTTTGGCTTCACGATCCAGACCAAATTCAATCGCCATCAAGATATAAGGTTCACTGACAACATAATTAGGCGCACCGAACAGACTGATATTACGGCTGTCTGCTGCTACCTGTTGCCCTTCGATTTCTTTGAATTCAATGAAGTCATCATATTTCGCAGCAGTAAACGCATCTAACCCCAATAAGGAAATTGCCCGCGCGCCATATTCTTCATAACCCAGGCGGCCTTCTTGGATGGTTTCCATCAGGCCCGTATCTTTATGAAGACGTGCGCCGATTAAGACACCGTCATGTACCATTGCTTTAAAATCCCAAGCGGACAGTATTTTGCCAGCTTTTGCGGCATGTTCCGGATAGTCATAGAGAAGGATGTTCAACGGCACCGTCATGCGGGCAATATCCAATGCTGACCAGCCAATACCTGTTGCGGCGGGTTCATTCGTATATGTTGTCATCTGGACGCTACGTGTATCATATACTTTATTCGGCAGTTTACCGGAAAACAGAGGTAAATGGGCCAAAGTCTCCAACGCCATAGACATACGGCGGTCGAATAATGTGACGTCTATCAATCCAATTCTATAGGCGGAAATCATCCCCAACAGATAAGAGGATTGATCCCATATCGTTGTTGACGGAAAACCATCTACCGAATTTACAAGACCGGTTTCAGGGTTGTTGTTTCTCTCAAAATACTCCCAAGCAATTTTGGCAGTTTTCATATCATCCGCGCTAAGGGTTTTTGGACCTGAAAGCTGGATTTGGTCCGCACTGCGGGTAATTATTTGTCCGGAATTTTTTGTAATCCGCAAATAATCCAATCGGCTGTCCAGTGATATTGCAAGCATAGCAGCGACAGATAGGCCAATAATAAATGCAAAATGGCTGCGGGCCTTTATTAGGTTCTGCGCAACACTCACGCTGTATTACCTTTGATGATCCTATTCTTCACATCCAAACGCTGCGCCATTTCTTTTGTCGGTGTCCAAAATGCCGCGTTAATCAAAACTGTCATGCAATATGCATTCAACCCGGCCCAGAAAATGTTAACACCCAATAATCCGATATCGGCACTGCCGGGCTGCAACCAAGCCTTCACAAGAGCAAAAGTTACAGCAATAAATGTTAGTGCGACAACACATAGTTGCGGCGCAACCAGTCGTATATGGCGCTGATCATTACGTTCTTTTGGCGTTACTTGGAATTTAATTTCCCGCCCGCGCAAAACGGCCCATAATGCCATAAGATTAAATGAAAAGAATGCAATATTCAGCATTTTCCCCTGCCTGTTATCGATACCCCATGTTCCAAAAACAGTCGCGAGCTCATGCACAATCAGAAACGGTAATAGATGGGCAAAAAACTCAATGGAATATGCATTGATCGGGGAAAGCCCCGTAGTTAGAGCAATTAATGGTGCTGCGATGAAAATAACGTTCCACAGTGGTGCCAGATACGACCAGAACGTCGCACCATACATTAAGCGTTGGCGAAAACCCATTCCACCCCGAAACAACGGGCAATCATGAAACAGGATATCCAGACTGCCGCCTGCATATCTAAACCGTTGCATCGCCCAACTTTGTATATCCAATGGCGATAACATCTTGCTTTCAACTGCAGGGTGGTAAACAGATTTCCAGTTCCGTGCCTTATCACCGTGTAATAATATTGATGTGTAAATATCCTCTGATACATGAAATTTATATGGCATTAGTTCTGTCGAAACCGATAGTTCCTTTCGCAATACCTTTTCCAATAAGTCCTGATCAGCAGTACAAGTTGCGAACGCGGAAAAGCATTTTGCCTGCTCTGCAATTGTTTTCGCATATTCTTTCAATGCCGCTTCCATAACTGCCTCACGGCGATGTATTGATCCTGCCCCGCAACAAAACGAGATGTTCAATCCGTTTCGCCTGCGCTGAATAACGTCGTAGAACAGCTTTGCATCACTTATGAACGGGTCGCGCCCTACAGTCACCGGCCCTATTATGCGTTGTATATTCTTGGCTGCAAATCCGCCAAATCGGCCGTATTTTTTGACCCACTCACAATCTAACGGACGACCCATTGGCGTATCATAAAACCACTGAGGGGTCTGAATCCAAGCAACATTCTGATCACGAAAATATCCTAAAGTATGACTAAGAATTGTCGGGAACGGGCGGGTGTCCGAATCTAAAATAACCAAAAAATCGCCATCGGTTTGAGACATACCATTGCGTAAGTTGCCAGCCTTAAAACCTGCATTCGTTGGGCGTGTAATGTAGTTAACACCTTCTTCCTTTGCGACAATCTTCATTTCCGGACGATTACCATCATCCAAAACATGGATTTTAAGCACCAAAGAGGACGGATACGTTACAGCCTTTGCATCGCGAATTGAATAACGGGTCAGTTCCGGGTCTTCGTTATATGTTGGCAGAAATATATCAACGCTGATTGGTGTTGTATCATCTGCACCTGTAATTACCTCTGATCGTTTTGATGGCGTTTTTGTTTGCGGGGTATCTTTGATTTCCCAAAGATTATGAACAAAAAGCAGCAACCCGGCAAATGCGCAGGTTTCGGCCAGAACGACCAAAACCGCGAACCACATAGCATCGTTATTCAACGAATATTGCCAACGCCACAGCAGATACCTTGCACCAAGTGCAATGGTGCAAATTGCCAGGGCTTGCCAGATGAACTCTATAATATACGAGTGTTTCAACGGAGCTTCCGGGCGCCTTTGTTCGTAATCTGAAAAATAGAACTGTTTTAATTCCACCATAGACGCCTCTGTAATAATAAACCTGCATGATGTTTTGCAAATGCGTCCTAATTATTGGTTACCAAATAGCTGTAAACTCAATTTTTTTAACTTCATAAGTTCTTAAGTCTGGTGGTGAATAATGCACAAAACCGGATGACATGAGGGTCTATTGAAAAGTTCAGAACAGGTAACAAGCCCGCCTTTGGTAAGTGCAGAAAATGTATTTCGTGTGCTTGTCGTTGACGACAGTAAATTACAACTAAAGATCGTATCCGCACATTTGAAAAAATGGGGACTGTCTCCTGTTCAATGTTTAAGTGCCCAAGAAGCATTGGTGTGTTGTAAAACCCAAGAATTCGACATGGTCATCAGTGATTGGATGATGCCGGATATGAACGGTCTGGAGTTTTGCAAAGCATTTAAAGCACTAGAACGTGAAACGTTTGGTTACTTTATTTTGCTGACATCAAAATCAGCAAAAGAAGAAATTGCCGAAGGGTTGGCACATGGTGCAGATGACTTTCTGTCCAAACCTGTGAACCCCGAAGAGTTGTTTGCGCGTATGCAAGCGGGACAACGTATTCTGGAGATGGAGCAGGCACTGCAAGATAAAAATAAACGTATAACTGAAACATTATCAAAATTGCAGGCATTGCATGAGGTGATCCAAAAAGATCTGATTGAAGCCGAACGCTTGCAACATTCATTAATACCGGAAAATCATATGAAGCTGGAAAACGGCGATATTTCGATCCTGTTTAAGCCATGTGGTCATGTTGGAGGTGATCTGGTAGGTTTTTTTCGCTTTGCGCGCGACCGCTTGGGGATGTACTCGATTGATGTTTCGGGTCATGGCATATCGTCAGCATTGGTTACAGCAAGACTTGCGGGATATTTAAGCCGCAACAATAAAGCGCAAAATATTGCATTCGAGCGCGATCATAAGGGCGAATTCACGCACCGTGCGCCGGCTCATATTGCCGAGGCGTTAAACAATCAGTTACTGGCCGATATGGAAACAGAGCATTATTTCACATTAGCTTTTGCAGATATAAACCTGACCACGGGCCATACACAATTTGTGCAGGCGGGGCATCCATATCCTGTGATAGTTCGAAAAGACGGTACAACCGAACTTGTTGGCACTGGCGGCCCACCAATTGGGCTTATCGCCGGGGCCCAGTATAAAACAGAAACATTAGAGCTAAAGCACGGAGATCGGTTATTGTTGTATTCGGATGGCATAACCGAGTGCCAGAATGCAAATGACACACTTTACGATGAAGACCGGATGTGTGCAGCCTTATCTAACCACATCGGAAACACGGGGTTGGAATATATGCATGATATCTTGTGGGATGTAAGCCAGTTTGCAAACGGCACCCCGTTTTATGATGATATATCTGCAATTTTATTCGAATTCTCAGGGAATAGAACCTAACTGTTTTTAAAAATTTACACTCTTTCAATTTCATACCTGCAAATTCATAAAAAACTCTGAGGTTTTCATTGAAACACCTGCATATTGTCAGATTTTA
>JAJFHY010000163.1 GCA_021775375.1 Amylibacter sp.
CAAAAGAACAACCACTGGATGTGGCTTGGCCTTACCGATTATTATGTAAATAAAACTTTAAGATCTAAAGTTAACAACCTGTTACATATTAGTATTCAACAGAATTCTTATTTTATACATCTGGTGGTCAAGACTAATAAAGGGCCGGTTAAGTTTTCATTTTCACGCACACGCACGTCTGCAAAAAATCCACACCAATTGCTTGTCGCGATGATACTAACGGCGCTTATTTTTACCGGTATCTCAATTCTGTTTCTTAACAATCAGATCAAACCGATCAGGCGTTTATCTGAAGCCGCAGAAGCTTTTGGACGCGGTTGGTCAATACCGTTCAGCCCAAGAGGTGCGCGTGAAGTACGCAGCGCCGGTCATTCGTTCTTAGCCATGCGCGCACGTATCATTCGCCAGATAGAACAACGCACCATGATGCTTTCCGGTGTCAGTCATGATCTGCGCACACCCCTTACCCGCATGAAACTGTCACTGGGCCTTATTGAGCCATCTGAAGAGGTAGAACACCTTAAACGTGATGTGGATGAGATGGAAGCAATGCTGAGCGAGTTTCTGGAGTTTGCCCGAGGCGACTCGGAGGAGACAACTGAAACAGTACCCATTCAATCGTTCGCCATGAAAATTGTACATAATTTCAAAAGAGCAGGACATGACATTAATCTAATTTTCAGTGGTGAAAATATTGCCGAGGCAACATTAAAATGCCGCAAGCAGGCCTTACAGCGTGCAGTAGATAATCTGATTGGTAACGCGATACGTTATGGAAAAAACGCTTGTCTGACTGTGGACATCCGCAACAAACGTGTAGCGTTTATAGTCGAAGACGACGGGCCGGGCATCCCCAAAGACAAAAGAGAAGCAGCATTGGAACCATTCTCTCGCCTTGATGTAGCACGCAACCAAAACGATGGAAGCGGCTCGGGTTTAGGGCTTGCGATTGCCACAGATGTTGCGCGCAGTCATGGTGGCAAATTGAAACTAGCGGATAGCGATAAACTGGGCGGCTTGAAAGCTGTGTTAATCCTGCCAAGATGAAGTACGGCAGATATTGTTGAGCAGACCAAAATGGCAAAACGATTTTGGTAAAGTGGCGGAGAGACAGGGATTCGAACCCTGGGAGGCTCTCACCTCAACGGTTTTCAAGACCGCCGCATTCGACCACTCTGCCACCTCTCCGCGTCAAAGATAAAAGATCGAAGCTTTTAACAAGTGCCTGACTAATTCTGGTCGACGGAAACATCAACCCCAAAACCAATCAAATCACCACTCAAACGCAAAAAGATGAAAACAATCTGCTTTCGATTAGTTTGCACATGGACCACGCGAACACAGTTTATCTTGGAAATGGCGGAGAGACAGGGATTCGAACCCTGGGAGGCTGCTGCCTCAACGGTTTTCGAGACCGTCACATTCGACCACTCTGTCACCTCTCCGCATTGACGGCTAAACATTGATGCAGTTAACCGATGTCTGATTAATTCGGCTTGAACCAAATATCAAACCCAAATCCAAGCAAAACACCGCCTAAATGAAAATAAGGT
The DNA here is from genome assembly GCA_021775375.1 of Amylibacter sp. GTDB lineage: Bacteria > Pseudomonadota > Alphaproteobacteria > Rhodobacterales > Rhodobacteraceae > Amylibacter. Next base: position 1,554 of record JAJFHY010000163.1, read on the forward strand.
GAAAACTATATGCTTCCAAAAAGGCAGGGACTTGTTTAGTGTACCCATAAGCAAAAACCGCAGGATAGAGCTATTAGCACTATAAAATAAAAAGCGGACACAGGAGCTATGGGCATGGGCAAGTCAATATTATCAAAAAGACTGTTAAAAACCGGACTGGTGGCAGTTATAACTTTATCAATCACAGCCTGCGAAGAAGGTACTTCGCCAAGCCTATTCAAAGGCAATGGCCAAGGTGGCGGTCTGTTTAGTAAAGATCAGACTACACCGGAAGAACCAGCTGACAACGGGTCTATAAAACTTGTTGAGCGTGATGTTGAATCGCCTGAAATTTTTCAAGTTACAGAAAAAGCGCTTTGGGACGGCAGGCCATCCTTGGGCGGTGTTTGGGTTGCACACCCGGATAACAAACAGCCGGAACGCGTAATAATACGAAATGAAACAAATGGAAAATTTGTCATTGGTGCATTATTTAAACGCGAACGCGACAATCCCGGCCCGAAATTGCAACTATCCTCGGATGCAGCCGGTGCATTGGGTGTTTTGGCCGGCTCGCCAACAACTTTAAACGTCACCGTTCTACGCCGTGAGACTGTCACTGTTGATGATGGCGGCGGATCACCTAAGGAAACAGAAACGGTTACAACCGAAGTGTTGGAACCAACGCCTACAGAGGAAATCGAAAGCTCTGTGCTTAAATCTGTGGCCGAGGCTGAGACAAAAGCCAAAGCAGATACAACCAAGACAGTTGATATAGCGGCAAATAAAAAAGCTACTAAAACTGAGACCAAGCCTTTGCTTCGTCCTGTAAAGAAAAAGAGCACTGCACCTAAAGTGACTGCCACGCCTGTAGCAACCGCAACAGTTGCAACGGCCCCTGCCCCTGTCGCAAAACCAAAAGCAACACCTGCCACCACACCGACATCCGGTTTAAGCCAACCCTTTATTCAACTGGGTTTCTTTAGTGTCGAAGCCAATGCAAATAATACGCTTAAATCACTTGAAACACGTAAAATCCCAGGGAAGGTTGCAAAATCCACAGCCAAGGGGAAAACATTCTGGCGCGTATTGGCCGGTCCTGCACAAACCAAAGGTGAGCGTAGTTCCTATATGACGGAAATTAAGAAAATGGGCTTTTCTGACGCCTATTTAACAAAAAATTAAGAGGTCAAAATGACTGCTGCAAGAGCCGTTTTATGCGCCATAGCTTTTTTGGTCACAACAGGTTCCGGTTGGGCTTTCGAGACAATCGCCCAGTCCGCATATGTTATTGACGCAAGCAGTGGTACGGTTTTGTTCGAAAAGGATGCCGAGCGTCCAATACCACCTGCCTCTATGTCAAAACTAATGACATTGAATATGCTGTTCGAAGCGATTGAAGTTGGTCGTGTAACATTGGATACCGAGTTTTCCGTATCTCAAAAGGCACATCTTATGGGTGGTTCCAAGATGTTTTTACGCGAAGGTGAGCGCGTCACCGTCAAAAACCTAATTCAAGGGATAATTGTTCAATCCGGAAATGATGCCTGCATTGTTGTAGCTGAAGGACTGGAAGGTTCAGAGGCCGAGTTCGCCCGCAAAATGACGATCCGCGCACAAAAAATGGGACTGAAAAACTCGACATTTGCAAATTCAACAGGTTGGCCTGATCCTCATCAACGGATGAGCGCAAAAGATTTGGTGTTATTGGCGACACACATACAATCGGAATTCCCTGAACATTATGCATTTTTCAGCCAGGCCTCTTTTACATGGGCCGATATTTCCCAAGATAATCGAAACCCTCTTTTGAAACAGGGCATCGGTGCAGATGGTCTAAAAACCGGGCATACGCAAGAAGCAGGATATGGTTTGGTTGGCTCTGCCGTACAAGGCGACAGGCGCGTGACATTCATGATTTCGGGTATGCAAAGTTCAAGTGATCGTGCAACTGAAGGCGCACGTGTCGCTAACTGGGCTATTCGCAATTTTCTGAAAAAACCACTTTATCAAAAGGATGAAGTGATTGGCACAGCTAAAGTCTGGTTGGGGGCACAAAAAACGGTTGATCTCTATTCACCGACTGATATCGATGCGCTTTTACCATATGATGCGCTTAACGATTACACCCTGTCAATAAAGTACAATGGCCCGATTGAAGCCCCTATTGCCAAAGATGCAGAAGTAGCGACACTCATTATAAAGGCGAACGATATGGCAGAAATCGAATATCCGCTTTATGCAAAAACCAGAGTTGCAAAAGGCGGAATATTAGAACGTATGCTGAAATCTGCGGATAAGATCAAAGATGAACTTTTGAACGAAGCTGTTGATCGGTAATCCCATGTTCATCACCTTTGAAGGCATTGACGGATCGGGAAAATCCACCCAAGCCAAGGCTTTGGTATCGACCTTGCAGGCACAGGGTATGTCATGCATCTGGACCCGCGAACCCGGCGGCTCTGAAGGTGCAGAAGCCATTCGTAAACTGCTGGTGCAAGGCGATCCGGACCGGTGGTCTGCGGAAACGGAAATCCTTTTGTTTAATGCAGCACGCCGGGATCATCTGGAGAAAACCATCCAACCTGCCCTGCTGCGCGGTGCAACCGTTGTGTGTGACCGGTATGTCGACAGCACACGGGTCTATCAGGGCGTCGCGCGCGCCGACCTGCGTCATTTGGTTGATTTAATGCATGAAACAATGATCGGTCGCGAGGCTGATTTGACCTTTATTATTGATATTGACCCCGAAACGGCACTTGGTCGCGGGCTTGCGCGCAATTCCGGCGAAGACCGCTTCGAAGACATGGGGTTGGGTTTTCAGAAACGTTTACGTGCAGGCTTTCTTGACCTTGCAAAACAGTACCCGGATCGTTGTTGTGTTATTGATGGTGCTCGAAGTGTTGAGGCGGTACAAAGCGCGATACTGGACGCATATATGCTTGCATTTTCATGAGCGAAGATATCGCCTTGCAATCCGATTGCGTTGAAGGGGCACCGCATCCGCGCGAAACATCGCTTTTGTTTGGCCAAGATAAAGCGCAAAATGATTTTCTAACCGCATTTCAATCAAAACGCTTACATCATGCATGGCTCATCACTGGGCCTCGCGGCGTTGGAAAAGCCACCTTGGCTTGGAAAGTAGCGCGGTTCTTATTGGCAGAGCCCGGTAATGACGGCGGTATGTTTGAAGCTGATGCGCCCATATCCACGACACTTGATATTGCTGCTGATCACCCGATTATGCGCCGTATATCAGCCCTTGCTGAACCGCGATTATTTTTATGCAGACGCCCCTGGGATGATAAGGCAAAGCGTCTGAAGCGCGATATAACCGTCGAAGAAACCCGTGCATTAAAAGGATTTTTCAATCTTTCTGCAACTGATGGTGGCTGGCGTGTTGCCATTATCGATGCAGCCGACGAAATGAATAATGCCGCGTCAAATGCCTTATTGAAAATACTAGAAGAGCCACCCGAAAAAACGATTATTTTGATCGTCAGCCATCAACCGGCCGGTCTGTTGCCGACCATACGGTCACGCTGTCGCGAATTAAGGTGTGAAAAACTGTCAGGTTCTGACCTTGCAAGTGCGTTGGACAGTGCCGGATTTGAAACAGGACATAACCACAAAGCATTAGCGGAACTTTCAGACGGTTCAGTAGGTGAAGCCATACGCATCATCGCGGAAGATGGTCTGAAACGGTATGCCGAACTGGTTGGACTGGCAGTCCAATCGCCACAAATGGATCGTCCGACTGCACTGCGATTGGCAAATGCCTGTGTTGGTAAAGGCAATGAAGCAACTTATGATCTGACATTGCGTCTGATACAGTTACTGCTGGCCCGCACTGCGCGTTTTGCGGCCATGCAGCCTGAAACCGTCGCAGAAGCCGCAAACGGAGAAGCCGTTATGGTGTCAAAGCTAGGCCCAAATACGCAATGCGCCAGAAAATGGGCTGATCTTTTGGCAGAATTAACCGCTAGATCGACACATGCGCGTGCAGTCAGCCTTGACCCTTCTAGCGTCATCCTAGATATGTTGCTTAAGATCAATGAAACTGCACGGGATTAGCCCGTAAAGGCCCCGATAATGACCAAAACCCCTTTGATTGTAGACAGCCATTGTCACCTGGATTTCCCGGATTTCGAAGGTGAAATTCCGGAAATTGTTCAACGCGCAAAAGATGCGGGCGTGGCCCGTATGGTTAC
>JAJFHY010000164.1 GCA_021775375.1 Amylibacter sp.
TGGTTAAACTGTAACGAAATAGGGCGTTTAGACCCTTAGATTGAGGCAGTACATGCAGTTTCCAGAGCGGTTTTCGAACCTGCCAGAATACGCATTTCCACGTTTACGCGCCCTGTTGGACCATCATCCTGCAGGCGGTGAAGTCGTGCATATGACCATTGGCGAGCCAAAACACGCCTTTCCGGAGTTTATTACATCAACCATTACACAGAATGCCGCTGGCTTTAACAAATATCCGCCCAATCAAGGGGCACCCAAGTTATTAGCCTCGATTTCAAGCTGGCTTAAACGCCGTTACAAAGTCACAATGGACGCAAACACCCAAATCATGGCCTTGAACGGGTCACGCGAGGGTTTGTTCAATTCTTGTTTGGCACTTTGCCCGGAACAAAAAAATGGGCGCAAGCCGAACGTTCTTATCCCAAACCCGTTTTATCAGGTTTATGCAGTAGCAACCTTAGCTGCGAACGCCACACCGGTATTCGTATCGGCGCATCAGCAAAACGGATTTTTACCCGACTATGCCACACTTGGTGCAGACGTCTTGAATGACACAGCGATTGCATACATATGCTCACCTTCCAATCCCCAAGGTGCAGTTGCATCCTATGACTATTGGGTTGATTTGATTAACTTGGCTGAAAAGCACGATTTCTATATATTCGCGGATGAGTGCTATTCAGAGATTTACCGCACGACACCGCCCACAGGTATATTAGAAGTTGCAAATGACATCGGTGCTGACCCCGAACGCATTTTAGCTTTCCACTCTTTGTCGAAACGCTCAAACCTTCCGGGTCTGCGTTCTGGCTTTGTGGCAGGTGGGCCAAAGGCACTGGTTAAACTAAAACAGCTGCGGGATTACGCAGGCGCCCCATTACCACTGCCTCTACAAATGGCAGCGGTTGCTGCATGGGATGATGAAGAGCATGTTGTGAAAAATCGCGCGGCATATGCGAAAAAATACGATATTGCCGATCAGATCTTCGGAAATCTAAAAGGCTATTCCAGCCCGGAAGCAGGGTTCTTCTTATGGCTCCCCGTTAAAGACGGTGAGGCCGCGGCCCTTGAAATCTGGCAAACGACAGGCGTGCGCGTCTTGCCGGGTGAATATTTAGCACGTCCAACAAAAAAGGATGACCCCGCAAAGGGATACATCCGCGTGGCCCTTGTGGCCCCAGAGCAGGAAATCATGCGTGGACTAAAAGCAATCCGCGCGTGTTTGTATGAGGTGAATTAGAATGGCGTATCAAGCAAGACCACGTAGCCCGTTATTGGAAGAACATATGCAGGCCGCAATCAAAAAACGCGGATCCGAACTGATCGGTATTGGCATGCTTTGCGTTGGCCTACTATTCACCTTAATCATGTGGAGCTACTCACCGGACGACCCAAACCGTTTCAATGTCACATCTGATCCTGCGCAAAATATACTGGGCGAATTCGGTGCCGCAATTGCCGGCACTTTAACCCTTGCGATAGGCAAAGCGGCTTGGGTAATCCCTGCGTTTTCTATCACATGGGGTATTCGCTTTGTTTTACATATCGGAGATACACGCGCCGCAACACGCGCCATCTTTTTACCCGTTTTCATAGCGATTACCGCGATATTCCTGGAAGCGCATATTCCCGAAGCATCTTGGGACTACAGTTTTGGCTGGGGCGGACTATTTGGCTATACCGCCTTGGGATTTCTTGTCGATCTTAACCCACTCAGCCTTGGACTTGGTGTGGCAATCATAACGCTTAGTCTGGGTATGATATTTGTCTCACTCGGCCTTTTCGTCTTCGGTTACACAATCCCTGAATTACGCGTAACCGGTCGATATGCAGTCCTTGCAATCATTCTATCTTACGCCAGCCTTGTGAATGCCTTTAGTGCAATTGTTGGAATAATCCAAAATTACCGGATTAAATCAGCTGCAAAAGCTGAAGCAGCAAAGGCAGCTGCAGCAAAGCAATCAACCGCAACCGGTCATGTTTCACCAGCTATGTCAGAACAAACTATGGTAGCCGAAGAAACACCCGTACAAAAGCCTGCGATGAAACTGTCTATGCCGTCCTTGCCCAGCTTTGGTCTTGGGAAACGCCAACAGGCAGAAACCTCAGAACCGCTTATACATATCGAACCTCAGCTGGAAAGCACACCGGAAGAGCGTGTTAGGCGCAGAATTTCCGAAGCTATTAAAAATAAGATTGTATCCGCACAGACAGACGGGAATGCAAGCGCGCGCGTAGAGCCGGTCCTGTCACAATCATCCTCAAACCAGCTACATCAGGATGACAGCGTGATTGACGATAGCTTGGTCGACGATCACGAGCTGGATTTCAACGATCCGGTAGAAAACATCTTTTCAATCCCGACAGCAGAGCCAAAACAAGTTGTACAGCACAGCACACCAAAACAGGTTCAGAAAAGTAAAAAGGCCAAGGCCGAGGCCCAGCCAAGTCTGTTCAATGAGGCAAACGCAGCCTATGAAACGCCACCCTTAAGTATGCTATCAAGCCCGACAACAGTTATCCGCCATCACCTAAGTGACGAGGCGCTTGAGCAAAATGCGCGGTTACTGGAAAATGTTCTGGATGACTATGGCGTCAAAGGCGAAATCGTAGCGGTACGCCCCGGCCCGGTTGTCACAATGTACGAGCTGGAACCAGCACCCGGCTTGAAAGCCAGCCGTGTTATCGGATTAGCCGACGATATTGCACGCTCCATGTCAGCACTATCAGCACGTGTCTCAACAGTTCCGGGCCGTTCGGTTGTCGGTATCGAGTTGCCGAATGAAAACCGTGAAACAGTTCTATTGCGCGAACTATTATCTGACAAAGAATACGGCGATGGTAATCATGCGTTACCACTGGCATTGGGTAAAGATATAGGCGGGCAATCCGTAATTACCAACCTTGCGAAGATGCCTCACTTGCTGATTGCAGGGACAACCGGTGCCGGTAAATCCGTTGCCATCAACACTATGATCCTGTCGTTGCTTTACAAACTATCACCCGAAGATTGTCGCATGATTATGATCGATCCAAAAATGTTGGAACTTTCTGTTTATGACGGCATTCCACATCTGTTATCACCCGTTGTTACGGATCCGAAAAAAGCAGTTATTGCCTTGAAATGGGTCGTGGGTGAAATGGAAGAGCGCTATCGCAAGATGTCCAAAATGGGTGTGCGCAATGTTGGCGGATACAACTCACGTGTAGCGGATGCTCTGGCAAAAGGTGAGGATTTCCAACGGACTGTTCAAACCGGGTTTGCTGAAGATACCGGCGAACCGATTTTTGAAACTGAAACGTTCAAACCCGAAAAATTACCGTTTATCGTCGTAATCGTTGACGAAATGGCAGACTTGATGATGGTTGCAGGCAAAGAAATTGAAGCGTGCATTCAACGCCTTGCACAAATGGCACGGGCCTCTGGCATCCACCTGGTCATGGCGACACAACGCCCGTCTGTTGACGTGATTACCGGTACAATCAAGGCGAACTTCCCGACACGCATTTCGTTTCAGGTTACATCGAAAATCGACAGCCGCACAATTCTTGGTGAAATGGGTGCCGAACAACTGCTTGGCATGGGCGATATGTTATACATGGAAGGTGGCGGAAAAATCACCCGTGTCCATGGTCCGTTCGTAAGCGACGAAGAGGTCGAAGAAGTCGTTAATCACCTGAAATCTTTTGGTACCCCTGAGTATATCAACAGTATTGTTGACGGGCCCAAAGGTGGTCAGGAAAGCGATATTGATTTGGTGTTGGGATTGGGTGGAAACACCGGCAAGGAAGATGCGTTATATGATCAGGCTGTGGCGATTGTTGCGAATGACCGCAAATGTTCTACATCTTACATCCAACGCAAGCTTTCTATCGGTTATAACAAAGCCGCCAAAATCGTCGAACAGATGGAAGAGCAGGGTGTTGTTTCTGCAGCAAATCACGTGGGCAAACGCGATATTCTGTTACCGGAGTAATTTCGGCAGTTTATAGCCATTAACGATCTTGTTATACTCTGTACGTTTGAAACTTCGTATAGAATGATTAAATGAAGCTTATGAAAATACTCATTAAGATTATCGCAACATCTCTTTGTCTTGTGCCAACTGTTGCAAGTGCTGAAAAGCTGTCACTTGATCAGCTCTCAGTTTACCTAAACGACCTTGTTTCAGCCAAGGGCGGATTCACGCAAGTGAACCCTGACAATACCTTGTCAAAGGGTAACTTTATGATCAAACGCCCGGGCAGAATGCGGTTTGAATATGCCCAACCAAATCCTGCATTAGTCGTTGCAAGTAGCGGGCAAATTGCAATCTTCGATAAAAAATCAACTGCCGGGCCACAGGGATTTCCGCTGGGAAAATCACCTTTGGCAATTATCCTTAAAAAAGATGTGAACCTGCGCACAAGCGGCCTGATAGTATCCCATGTTGAAGAGGGCCCATTGACCAAAGTCATTGCCCAAGATCCGAATCATCCGGATTATGGTAAAATTCAATTGGTCTTCACATCCGAGCCGGTAGAGCTGCGTCAGTGGATTGTAACCGATCAATCAGGCCAGAAAACCACAGTGATTTTGGGGGATCTTGATAAAAGTGTTTATCTGCCGGCAAGCCTGTTCGACATCGACCAAATCGCAGTTGACCTGGGTCAAACCTCCGATAGATAACCCTTAACCCCCACAGGTCCTCAACTGATTTTGATACATAATGGCACGCGCTTCAGCATCATTCGCAACTCTTAACAACCAAGATTTTTTACGGTACGTTCCGCGCGCATAGCCAGTATGACCATCGTGATATGCCAAATATTGATTATACATATCGAACTTTGACACACCATTGCGCTTTTCTGTTTTATTCATGTACCACCCGATAAAATCAACGGAATCCGCATAGTTGCTACGCCGTGCACCAAAGCCCCCTGCTTCAGATTTATACCAGTCCCAAGTGCTGTCGATGGCTTGCGCATAACCGGTTGCAGAAGATTGACGGCCCATAGGGATCACCCCCAAAGCAAACCGATACTGTGTTTTCGCATTCGGCACAAAGCGGGATTCATGATAAATTGTCGACATTTGAACCGGCGTTGGAACACCCCATTTTCGCTCGGTCTTATCCATTGCCTTAAACCATCCCGGACGTTGGGATTTCATTGAACAGGCATCATCCAGATTTCGCGGCGGACCTTTACCGGAGCCCGAACAGGCGGCCAGAATCAATAAGGCTGTTAGTAATGCTATTTTTTTCATCTGCTCTCTTCCCAGTCTGTCGCTGGTGTTTGAACGAACTATAAAGGAAACGATCCGGAATGTTTAGATAAAAAATGCCAATGTTAACGGGATCGTTATGACTGATAATAGGGTTGAAACAACAACCAATCCCGCAACTTCCCCTGATTTTGCACCATATTTTTCGGCCAAAAGATATGACGTTACCGCAACCGGTGTTGCAACTTGCATGACAAGCACCGCCAGCGCTATGGGTTCCAGCGCAAAATAAATACCGGTAGCCCAGGCCAAACCGGTACAAATTACCACCTTAACAACAGACAGACCAAACGCCCGCCCAAAACTGTCCGCCCTTAGGCGTGCAAGTGCCACACCCAGTGTAATCAACATCATAGGGATCGCCATCTGCCCGATCAGTTCCAGCGCGTTGGTCAGCCAAACCGGTGTCTGCCAGCCATTATAAAGAAACAAAGCACCCAATAAGGTCGCACCCACCAACGGCTCTTTGATAACCTTGACCATGGAACCGCCACCCGAAACCAGCCAGACACCAAAAGAAAACGAGTAAACCGCCATAACTGCAAATATTATAATCGCATAGCTTAACCCAACCTCACCAAAAGCA
>JAJFHY010000165.1 GCA_021775375.1 Amylibacter sp.
CGCATCTATACAGAAGCTGTTCGTGTAAACGGTGATACAGGTGAAAACCTGATCGGTTTGCTGGAACGCCGTTTGGATGCCGTTGTGTATCGTTCAAAATTCGTACCTACCGTTTTTGCGGCACGCCAGTTCGTGAACCATGGCCACGTCACAGTGAACGGCAAGAAAGTTAATATCCCGTCTTACCGTGTTAAAGAGGGTGACGTTATCGAAGTGCGTGAAAAGTCCAAACAAATTAACATGGTACTGGAAGCCGCTGTTTCACAAGAGCGCGATCTGCCGGAATATATCAATGTTGATCAGAATAAGAAATCTGCAACATTCGTGCGCACACCTGGCCTGTCTGATGTGCCATACCCTGTGATGATGGAACCAAACCTGGTTGTGGAATATTACGCAAAGAACTAACCTTTGCCATTACAGTGAAATTCTTAAAGGCTGTCCTAACCGGGCGGCCTTTTTTGGTTAGAGTGGCAAAGGACGGCCCTCGGCAATGCTTTCCATTGCGAAATAAGAAGTCACGCTGTCAAGTTCGATGCCATCGATCAGTCTTTGGTATACGCGGTCGTAACTGCTCATATTTTCGGTCACCACCTTAAGCTGATAATCATAGTCACCACCGATGCGGTGAAAATCAACGACTTCCGGGATCGTCAGGACATGGCGGCGAAATTCTTTCAGCCAATCCACGGAGTGGTGTCGGGTGCGAAGCATAACGAAGACCACCAGATCCAGACCCACCTTATGCCGATCCACCCGTGCTGTTGATCCTTGCAATACGCCAGATGAGGTCAAAGTCTGAATGCGACGCCAGCATGCATTTTGCGAAAGGCCGATCAAATCAGCCAATGCGCGTTGTGAAAGCGAAGAATCCTTTTGCAATTCTGATAAAATGCGAAGGTCAATATGATCTATATTTTTTAATTTCATGTGTCATATAACAACAAATATTATATATAATCAAATTAATAAGATCAAAATTATACAAACTAAGGGTCATAATGCATCTAACAATTGGAGATGAACATGCCCTTATCAGAATTCAAAGCGAAGTTGGCCCAGACAGATATTCTTAGCAGTTTGCGGGATGGATTAATCGGTGAAGGGGTGATGATCCCAGGACTGGATGGCGATGTGCCGTTGGTTTACGCCGACTATGTCGCCTCTGGCCGGGCATTACGGCAGGTTGAGGAGTTTGTTGCTGAAAAGGTATTACCGTTTTATGCCAACAGTCACACAGAAGCATCTTATTGCGGGAGCTACATGACAGGTTTGCGCCGTTCGGCACGTGCCGAGATTGCGCGACTGACAGGGGCCGGTGATGACTGTAGCGTGATTTTTACAGGCTCGGGGGCAACAGCAGGTTTGAACCGTATGGTCACGTTGTTTGGGGTCGATAAGGCGCAAAATCCCGTGGTTTTCACAGGCCCTTATGAGCACCACTCCAATATTCTTCCGTGGCGTGAAAGCCGCGCAAAAGTTGTGGAAATCCCAGAAGCAGAAACCGGCGGCCCTGATTTAGACGCACTGAAAATAGCCCTTATGGAACACGCAAATTCAGATCTGAAGATTGGTAGTTTTTCGGCGGCTTCTAATGTGACAGGCATTTTAACGGATTGTGATGCTGTAAGCCGCATCCTGAAGGCGAACGGTGCGTTGTCAGTTTGGGATTTTGCTGGTGGCGGGCCTTATTTGCCAATTGATATGGCAAGTGAAGGGGACGCGCAAAAAGATGCAATCGTTGTCTCGCCGCATAAATTTCCGGGTGGCCCGGGGGCGTCGGGTATTTTAATCCTGCGCAATTCCAGCGTGCGCTCGACCCAGCCCAGTTGGCCGGGTGGTGGTACCGTATCGTTTGTTTCGCCGTGGGCGCATATTTATTCCAAGGATATAGCCACACGTGAAGAAGCGGGAACACCGAATGTTATAGGCGATATTCGCGCAGCGCTGGCATTTTTGGTGAAAGAGGCCGTGGGTCATAATAAAATTGCCGAACGCGAAGCCAGATTTAACCGATTAGCACTTGAGGCTTGGGCGAAAAATCCGCGTCTGCAATTGCTTGGGGCCGATAAAACGTCTCGTCTGCCGATATTTTCATTTCTGGTACGTGGCGTTTCCGGTGAAATGGTGCATCAGCAATTATTCACTCGCATGCTGTCTGATATTTATGGTATTCAGGCGCGTGGTGGCTGCGCGTGTGCCGGCCCATATGCGCACCGTTTGCTGGGTATTGAAGAGGCCGAGTCATCGCAGCTTTGGGAGGCTTTGCAGGCAGGGTACGAGATGGAAAAACCGGGCTGGGTACGGCTGAATTTTAGCTATCTAATGCATGAGGACACTGTGAATTACATTATCGATAGTGTGAATGCGCTCACTTTCATCGCTGAAGATATTGCGCCGCGTTATCAAGTGGATGAAAGTACTGCGCGATTTAAAAGCGATAAGCGTGTTGCTTAAGGCTTGAACCCGCTGGCTAATTCCAGTTAGGTCGCCTGATGCAGTCCACCAGAGTTTCCATTCATGATGCCGGACAGCTTCCTGTATGGCGTCGTCCCTTTACCTTGCTTGCGCTAATGGCGTTTTGCATGCCGATGGCTTTTGCAACATGGCAAGCTTTGCTGAACAATTTCGTCCATGAGGTTGCGGGTTTTGATGGCCGTGATCTGGGGTGGTTGCAATCTGTTCGCGAAATACCTGGGTTCTTTGCCGTCGGTGTAATTCTGGTTCTGATGTTTATTCACGAGCAATTACTGGCTGTTGTCAGTATGATGCTATTGGGTGTTGTCATAGCTGTGACAGCTTGGTTTCCAAGCTTTTACGGGTTGTTGATGACTACATTTCTGTCCAGCCTCGGGTTTCACTATTATCATACCGTTAAAATGTCTCTTGAATTACAGTGGTTGGATAAAGCAACGGCCCCTCAAATGCTGGGTTGGTTAATCTCTATAGGATCAGGGGCGTCGTTGATAACCTATCTGGTGATTATGCTGACATGGAATGTGTTAGGCTGGGATTACAATACGCTTTATATGATGGGCGGTGGGGTAACTTTTGCAATCGCGGCTTTTTGTTGGTTGGCATATCCACGGTTTGACGACGCTGTCATTCAGCACAAGCATATGGTTTTGCGCAAACGTTATTGGTTGTATTACATGCTGCAATTCATGGCAGGCGCGAGACGCCAGATATTTATCGTGTTCGCCGCCTTTATGATGGTCGAACGCTTTGGTTTTGAAGTGCATGAGGTGACAGGCTTATTTCTGATCAACTTTGTCGCAAACATGTTTTTGGCTCCGCTTATCGGTGGCATGGTTTCCAAATGGGGCGAACGCAATGCTTTGGTGTTTGAATATGTCGGACTAATCTTTGTGTTTTTGGCTTATACGGGCATTTATTTGTTCAATTGGGGGATTGTGCTGGCTGCAAGCCTGTATGTTGTGGATCATTTGTTCTTTGCTTTGGCACTGGCGCAAAAAACTTATCTACAAAAAATCGCAGACCCAAAGGATATAGGCCCGACAGCGGCAGTAGCCTTTACTATTAACCATATCGGTGCGGTGGTTTTGCCTGCCCTTATGGGTTACATTTGGTTGACCTCACCTGCAGTTGTGTTTGAAATTGCAACCGGTATTGCGGGGCTTTCGTTAGCACTGTCGTTATTGATCCCAAGACATCCTGCACCCGGTAATGAAACGATTTTTGCAAAGCGGGTTCAAAACGCATGACGGCGCCAAAACAAGCGCGATTTTTAACAGGCTCGACCATGCGCCATGTTGCTGTGATGACACTGACAGGAATGATCGGGCTGACATTTATGTTCGTGATTGATGCAGCCACACTTTTCTGGGTGTCATTCCTGAATGACGAGGCACTGATAACCGCCCTTGGATATGTCTGGACCGTGCAGTTTTTTATGCTCTCGATAAGTATCGGCTTTATGATCGCAGGCACAGCACTTGTGTCTAAATCATTGGGTGAGGGCAATCGGCAATATGCCCGGGAACAAGCAACTACAGCAATGATGGTCGGTGTCGGTGCACAGTGTGTAATCGTCATAATTGTGGTGATGTTTCGGCATAATATTTTGGCTTTTGCGGGCGCAACAGGTGCCATTCTGGAAACGGCTACAAAATTTCTATTGATCTCGGTGCCGTCAATTCTTTTCATCGTAACCGGTATGATCGCATCGTCGGTTTTACGTGCCGAAGGTGATGCAAGCCGTTCGATGTATGTGACCCTTTCGGCAGGCGTTGTGGCGATGGTTGTGGATCCGCTTTTAATCCTCTGGATGGGTTGGGGATTGGAAGGGGCAGCATGGGGGATCGTAATATCACGCGCTGTGTCTGCTTTATTGGGGCTTTATTTTCTGATCGGCGTGCATGATCTGGCGGCGCCTTTGCAAATGGCATATCTCAGACGTTGGGGCGGCCCGTTTTTTATCATCGCAATACCGGCTTTATTAACCCAACTCTCGTCACCTTTTGGCAATTATCTGATCACACGGATTATTTCGGATTTCGGGGATAGTGCGGTTGCGGGTTGGGCTGTTCTGGGGCGCGTTACGGTTTTGGCGTTTGGTGGTATTTTTGCACTTTCAGGTGCTATCGGCGGTATTATGGGGCAAAATTACGGAGCGCGTGAGTTTGGTCGGATCCGTTCTGCGTACCGTGATGCATTGTTGTTTTGTGCGGGATATGTGCTGATTGCTTGGGCAATCCTTGCCGCGATAACCCCCTTTGTAATTAACTTGTTTGGTTTAGGGGATGAGGCCGCTGCCGTGATTAAGGCATTTACCTATATATCTGCAGGGGGCTTTGTGTTTGCGGGGGCACTTTATGTATCAAACGCATCATTCAACAATCTGGGTCGCCCGATCTATTCTACAGGGTTTAACTGGTTGAAAGACGGCATCCTGATGTGGCCTTTATGTATTTTGCTAGGTGGTTACTATGGTGCTCCGGGCGTTGTATACGGTCAGGGGCTGGCTTGGGCTCTTGCAGGTATATGCTCTACAATTGTCGGGTGGCATTTCATTGGTAACGTTGAAGCGAGGGATATTTCAAAGGCTGGACTAAAATCTGGATTACGCTAATGTTTCCGTAATTATTACGGAGCCACGCACATGTTTTTCAAACGCCCCGCTGACATTCCTGCCGCATCGCAAGCTTTATCTGGTCGCGATGACGCAATTCCAACAGCACAAACACATTTCCTGAATGGCCGCCCACTGAAGGGAGACGTTCCTGAAGGCTTTGAAACTGCGATGTTTGGGATGGGCTGTTTTTGGGGTGTGGAACAGAAGTTCTGGCAATTGGACGGCATTTGGATGACAGCAGTAGGATATGCTGCAGGACCGACACCAAATCCAACATATCAAGAGGTCTGTTCGGGACAAACTGGACATACAGAGGCTGTACTGGTCAGTTATGATCCAAACATTATAAGTTATGGTGATTTGTTGAAAGTGTTCTGGGAAAACCATGACCCGACACAAGGTATGCGCCAAGGCAATGATCGCGGTACGCAATATCGGTCCGGTATATATACTTATTCGGAAGAACACTTGGCATTGGCCAAAGAAAGTAAGACGGCTTTTCAGGCACGGCTGACTGAGAAGGGCTTTGGAGTGATTACCACCGAAATTATAAAGGCCCCGGAGTTTTTCTATGCAGAGGAATACCACCAGCAATATCTGGCTAAGAACCCGTCGGGATATTGCGGACTAAGTGGCACAGGCGTGAGCTGTCCTATCGGTTTGAACGCTTGACCTAAAAGGTTTGCTGGCCTATCCGCGCTAAAGATAAACCTCCCGAGGATACCCATGCCGACATATACTGCCCTGACAACACTTGCAGATAAACAAGCCGCCGAACTTATGGCTGCAATGCTGGAAAATACGACACCAGAACCTTATGGTGTTGGTGTTTTCGAAATTGAAGACGGCTCTGGATTGTTTGAGGTGGGTGGCTATTTTTTGGAAAAACCCGATGAAATAGCACTTGCGCTGATCGCTGCTACAACAAATGCAAAGCCCTTTGCGGTGTCAGAGGTACCAGATAAAGATTGGGTGGCAGAGGTGCGCAGAGAACTGGCCCCTATCCGTGCTGGCCGTTTCTTTCTTTATGGTAGTCATGATGCAGATAAAATGCCTGATGATTGTGTTCCGATGTTGATCGAAGCCGCTATGGCGTTTGGGACTGGTCATCACGGCACAACACAGGGCTGTTTGACAGCGCTTGACGCGTTGGCTGTAGCCGGGTTTTCACCTAAGAATGTTGCCGATATTGGCTGTGGTACTGCAGTGCTTGCAATGGGGGCTGCAAAGTTATGGGATGTGCCCATGATCGCCAGTGATATTGATGAAGTTGCAACAGATACGGCCGTGGCCAATCTCGCTTGTAATGATCTGGCCGGGCGCGTTGATGTTGTAACTTGTGCAGGCTTTGACCATCCACGGTTGCGCGAACAATCACCATATGATCTGATTCTTGCAAATATCTTGAAAGGCCCGCTTATTGAGCTTGCACCTGATATGGGTGTGGCATGTAACGGCGGTGGATACGTTATATTATCTGGCATTTTGAATGAACAAGCAGACGCTGTCTCGAAGTCTTATCAAGAGAACAAATTTATTGAAACCGACCGCCTGATTATCGGGGAATGGTCCACGCTTACTTTACGGAAAATGACATAATTCAGTCAGGTTATCGCCATATTTAGCGACTATTATGGCGTTACTAAGATGATTCACTATAAATATTATAGAGGTGATGAATATGTCAGATATACAGGCTGCTAATTTCCAATCTCGTGTAGATCGCATAATAAACGCTCACTATAAGCCTCGCCGCGTTATTAAACGTGACAGCTATGGTGTGGTTACATTGTCTAAACCTCAAAAAGAGAACTTTAGATTGATGTATATACTTAGATCTTTGTTATTGTTGTATATATCCTTTACGGTTTTCAAGGCGGTTTTAATTCAGAACACCAGTCAAAATGATTATGCGCATATTATCGCAAACCTTGAGGCGGGTGATAGCAAATCAAAACTTGTGGCCTATACAATGACGCCCGGTTTTTTCTCAAAGCCAGTTGGGGTATTTGTGGCCGACATAACCAGTCAGATTAAGGAATCGCAAAAAAAATAAGCCGCCCGGACTTGGGCGACTTATAGTTATTCATAATTTTCTTCGTGCTTAGTAGCCGAAGAAACCGGTATTCATATTTTCAACGTCCATACGGGACAATCCAATATCTTCCAACTCGCGTGAAGTTAGCGCGCTCAGTTGTTTGTATGTTTTCCGGTTTGCATTCCATGCTACAAAGCCGTTTTTAGCATTTTCCAGAGCGTGGATTGCGCGAAATGTTGCTATTGCACCAAATGGAGCTGGTTTTGTTGTGTTTAGAGTAGCCATTGGCTTAATCCTTGAATGTGGTCTTCTGACCTAATTTTGCATGTTTCAAGAACGACTGTTTTTGCAGCCGTTCATAATGTTACTGAAAGTCTGAGATGTTAGTGAAAAAACGCTATTTTCATGCTGTCAACATCTGCACGTGATACACCGATATCGTCCAGTGTGCGGGTATCCATTGCATTCAGTTGTGCGTATGCTTTGCGTTTCGTGTACCAAGCGATCAAACTATTTGATGCAGACTCAATTGCGTTTATTACGCGATAAGCTGATATGGCGCCAAATGGTGCGATAGCTGTTTGTGTGATTGTTGTCATAGCTTAATCCTTTCTTTGGTTGCGGTTAATATAACCGTGTTTGTTAATAGGCATCTAATCTGACCTATCCCACATTACAATTGTGATTTTCGCATACCTGAGATGATGTTTTTGCATGTCAAAATAGCGACATTTTAGGTCTATTTTCGGCATGTGATTAGAAACATGCTTGGCTAATGTTCATGTTTCGTGCTAACGCTTATTCAGGCAAGGAATTGAGGCGATATGCGTGTTGTAGGAATTGATCCGGGTTTGCGAAACATGGGCTGGGGGATAGTCGATGTTGTGGGTACTAAATGTAGTCACGTGGCGAATGGTGTATGCAAGTCTGTCGGCGTGGAATTGGCTGAAAGATTGCTGAGTTTGCATGAACAGCTGACCGAAGTATTTGTTGCATTTTCACCACAAGCGGCCGCTGTAGAGAAAACTTTCGTAAACAAAGACGGGGCCGGAACCTTGAAGTTAGGCCAGGCACGGGCGATTTCGTTGCTGGTTCCTGCGCAATTCGGACTGATGGTTGGCGAATATGCACCCAATACAGTGAAAAAAGTTGTGGTTGGTGTGGGCCACGCGGATAAGCGACAGGTGGATCATATGGTGCGTTTGCAGTTGCCGGGGGTGGATATTTCCGGATCGGACGCAGCTGATGCATTAGCCATAGCGCTTTGTCATGCCCATCACGCACAATTTTCCAATCGACTGGATGCTGCAATTGCAAAAGCGGGTGCTGTCGTATGATTGGGAAAATTACGGGAAAAGTAGACTACCGTGCCAAAGATCATGTTTTGGTCGACGTTCAGGGTGTCGGATATATGGTCTATTGTTCCGAGCGCACTCTTGCCAACCTACCGCATGCAGGCGGGGTTGTGGCACTTTATACAGAATTATTGGTACGCGAAGACAATCTGCAGTTATTTGGATTTCTAACCTTGGCGGAAAAAGAGTGGCACAAGTTGCTAACCACCGTTCAGGGTGTTGGTGCCAAAGCGGCATTGGCTATAGCGGGAACCCTTGGAACCGACGGCGTTAGTCGCGCGATCACATTGGGAGATATTGCGGCGATTAAATCAGCACAAGGTGTAGGCCCGAAACTGGCCCAACGCATCGTGACAGAATTAAAGGACAAGGCGGCAAATATCATTGCGATGGGTGCGGCTGGTTCAGAGCAGGTAATTATTGATGAGAGCACTGTCATAGATATGCCTGTTTCATCTACAGCTATTCCACGCCCAACTTCATCTGCCCCAAATACGGCAGCGGCGCAGGCTGATGCACTTTCCGCCCTGATGAATTTGGGTTATGGGCAAGGGGACGCTGCAACCGCTGTGGCAGAGGCATCCGGTAATGCTATGGACGCAGATGCCGGTGCGCTGATAAAAGCGGCATTAAAATTATTGGCACCGAAAGGGTGACGCAATGACTGATCCTGATCCAACCCTGCGCCCTGAACAGCAACCCACCGATATTGACCGCGCTATGCGCCCACAAACTCTGGATGAATTTGTCGGTCAAGCGCAGGCACGCGCGAACCTTAAGGTTTTTATCGAGAGCGCGCGCAGGCGGGGCCAAGCAATGGATCATACTTTATTTTATGGCCCGCCCGGGTTGGGTAAAACCACATTGGCGCAGATTATATCGAAAGAGCTGGGCGTGAATTTCCGTATGACTTCCGGCCCCGTTCTAGCAAAAGCGGGTGATCTGGCTGCTATTCTGACCAATCTGGATGCAAACGATGTTTTGTTTATCGACGAAATTCACCGATTGAACCCAGCGGTGGAAGAGGTGCTTTATCCGGCCTTGGAAGATTTTGAGTTGGATTTGGTTATCGGAGAAGGACCTGCTGCACGCACTGTTCGAATTGACCTTCAACCGTTTACACTTGTTGGCGCGACCACACGACTGGGATTGCTGACTACACCCTTGCGCGATCGCTTCGGTATACCAACGCGCTTGGAATTTTATACTGTGGACGAGTTGTGCAAGATCGTTGATCGCGCTGCACGTCTGATGGGTGCAAATGCCACTGCGGACGGTGCGTTGGAAATTGCACGACGGTCGCGCGGCACACCGCGTATCGCGGGGCGTCTGTTGCGCCGTGTAGTGGACTTTGCCATCGTAGAGGGCGACGGTCGGGTCGATGTTAATATTGCTGATAGTGCTTTGATACGCTTGGGTGTGGATGATCTGGGATTGGACAGTGCGGATAGACGGTATTTGAACCTACTCGCCGAGAACTATGGTGGCGGCCCTGTAGGGGTTGAGACTATTGCGGCAGCACTTTCAGAAGCACGTGATGCCATTGAAGAAGTGATAGAACCTTATCTGTTGCAACAAGGTTTGATCCAGCGTACGCCGCGCGGGCGGATGTTGGCAGCCAAAGCTTGGAAACATCTAGGTCTTGAAGCACCCAAACCGGTTGCACAAACAGATATGTTCGGAAACGGGAAATGAACATAGCATTCAGTGTAGAGGCGATTGAGCAATTGTTCAAACGCAAGGATGGTAGCTATAAATTTGCGCGCTGGGGGCGACCTATAGCGCCTGTTGTCTTTGGTGTGGATGATGACACACTGGGCTACCTTAAGGACGCGATTGCGCAAACCGTGGCTGTGACCGGTGGGACGCTTGCAGAAACAGACCCGGAGTTGGGGGCTAATTTCATGTGGTTCTTTTGCACCGGGTGGGATGAGGTGGCGAGTGTTCCCGATCTGGATAAGTTAGTGCCTGATTTGGAAAACCTTATTGTCAGTCTTAAACAAAAGGATGTGAACGAGCATCGCATGTTCATCTTTGACAACGATGGTACGATTAAAATGTGCCTGTTGTTTTTACGCATGAAGGGCGACATTTCGGATATACCTGTGCAGGTTCTGGCCACAGGCGAGACTTTACAAAGCCTGTTGGTCTGGGCCGAAGATGCATTTAGCAGCCAAAGTCCGATTGCTGTTGTCAAGGAAAACGGTATTTGCATTGTAAAACCTGATTTTGCTGCTCTTGTGCGTGCCGCTTATGATCCATTGATGCCATCCAGTGCGATTGATGCCAGTCATGCATTGCGACTTCACCCACGTGTTGAGAAACTTTATCGGGACTTGGTGCAATGACCCACAAATTCTCTTTGCGTGTATATTATGAGGATACGGATTTAGCGGGTATCGTCTATTACGCCAATTATTTGAAATTTATTGAACGCGCGCGCAGTACGATAGTGCACGAAGCGGGCATTGATCAGATGGATATGCAGCGCGATGGGCTGGTGTTTGCCGTGAAAAAACTTGAGGCCGATTATATTGGCAGTGCAAAGTTGAACGATGAGTTGCGCGTCGAAACCAATTTAAAGCAGGTCACAGGTGCTAAAATAGTATTTGCACAAAATGTTTACTGCACAGATGCGTTGCTATTTTCTTCATTTGTAACAGTGGTTTGCGTTACAAATCTGGGTAAAATCACGCGTTTCCCAGCGAAAATTCGCGCAAAATTGGCAGATATGTCGAATTAAGCCAGCAAAAGCTATGCGAAGGCATGGTTTTTTGTTAAAAGAATTCGTAAATAACAATAATAACAAGAAGTCGCCAAAAAGGTGGCTCATTAGGCAAACGAGCGGTTTTATGGAAACAGAAGCACTAGCGGCAGTGCAAGACCTCGATTTTTCGATGCTTGCGCTATTTTTACGAGCAACGTTCACGGTTA
>JAJFHY010000166.1 GCA_021775375.1 Amylibacter sp.
CGCCGCTTGCGCATTGATCATGGTTTCCTGGGTTGTGAACGATTTTGACGCCACAATAAACATGGTTGTTTCTGGGTTTAGATCACGCGTTGCATCCCGTAAATGTGCCCCGTCCACGTTTGAGACAAAATAAACATTCGGACCTTCACCTGCAAATTTCGATAGTGCCCGCGTGGCCATAACGGGCCCAAGATCAGAGCCGCCGATACCGATGTTGATAACATCCGTGAACGCCGTACCTTGTGAATTGGTAACCTTGCCCGCCCGTATGTCATCTGCAAATTGTAAAAACGCATCTTGAACAGGCGTTACCAGATCTGCCAGCGCCTGACCGTCAACCTGATACCCGTCTTTGGGCATACCGCGCAAAGCCACATGCATAACGGCACGGTTTTCGGTGGTATTGATATGTTCGCCCGCAAACATGGCATCACGATTGCCTTCAACGTCCGCAGCAACCGTGAGATCAAACAAATGCGCCAGTGCTTGCGTGTCGATACGTTCCTTTGAGAAATCAACCGTTAGATCATCAAGATTAACTGAAAATCCATCGAACCGTTCCGAGTCTTGCGCAAACATATCACGCAAATGCGTCTGCTGCAGCCGCGCCCAATCCTTAGCCAATGCATCCCAAGCAGTTTGAACAGTCTTTGTCATATATCGGCACCTTAGTTTAAACAGTAGATAAACTGATACTTACACATAAACCTTAAGGCAAGTTATTCAAACTTTGGTTACCTCTGCGCTTTTTGCCAGTCTGGATGGTTCCAAGGCGTGGCGTTGGATGGCGGCAACATGGGTTTGCCCAATATATGGTCCGCAGCTTTTTCGCCTGTCATAATGGACGGCCCGTTCAGATTACCGTTGGTGATGCGCGGAAAGATAGAACTGTCCGCCACCCGCAAACCGTCAACCCCGATCACACGACATTCCGGATCAACCACTGCCATCGGATCATCAATTGCACCCATCTTGCAGGTGCCGCATGGATGATAGGCGCTTTCAACGTGTTCTTTGATGAACCCGTTCAATTCCTCATCCGTTTGCAAGGTATCGCCCGGTAATATCTCGTGTTTGACATATGGCTTGAACGCATCTTGCCCGAAAAGCTCGCGGGTCAAGCGGATACAGGTACGAAAATCCTGCCAGTCCTCTTCACAGCTCATATAGTTGAACAGTATTTTAGGCGCATCGGCAGGATTGGCAGAGCTTAGTGTTACAGCCCCACGTGAAGGTGATCTCATCGGCCCCGTATGGGCTTGAAAACCGTGCCCTTCGGCGGCAACTTTCCCGTCATAACGCACCGCAATTGGAATGAAATGATACTGAATATCAGGGTACTCGACCCCTGCTTTTGATCGGATAAACGCTGCACTTTCAAACTGGTTCGAAGCCCCCAATCCAGTTTTGGTAAACAACCACTGCGCACCGATTGCCGCTTTTGACAGCAGGTTCCAATGCTTGAACAATGTAATCGGTTGCGCCGACGCTATCTGAAAGTAGAACTCCAGATGGTCTTGCAGGTTTTGTCCCACACCTGCGCGATCTGCCACCACGTCAATACCATGTTCCGCCAGATGCGCAGCAGGTCCAATGCCAGATAACATCAACAGTTTAGGCGAATTGATCGAAGACGCGGCAACAATCACTTCACGCCGTGCCCGAAAAGTTTCAACCTTGCCGCCGCGCCTGACCGCGACACCAACTGCACGGCCATCCTCAATCACAACTTTTTCAGCCAAGCCCTTAACAAGCGTGCAATTCTCGCGTTTCAACGCGGGTCGCAAATACGCGTTCGCCGCAGACCAGCGGCGCCCCTTGTGAACAGTTTGCTCCATCGGGCCGAAGCCCTCTTGCTGCTCACCGTTATAATCACCCGTGACCTGATACCCTGCTTGCCGTCCCGCATTGACAAAAGCCTGATACAATGGGTTTTCCCGTGGCCCGCGTGTCACATGCAATGGCCCGTCATGCCCGCGCCATGCAGCATCTCCACCATGCCCGTTGGCATCCCAGCTTTCCATACGTTTGTAATATGGCAATACATCCTTATAGGCCCAACCGCTGGCGCCGCTTTCTTCCCAATAATCAAAGTCCTTTGAATGACCCCGCACATAAACCATGCCGTTAATCGAAGAAGAACCGCCAATAACCTTACCGCGCGGCGTTGCCAAACGGCGGCCGTCCAAATAGGGCTCGGGCTCTGACTGGAAACCCCAATCATATAGCGACATATTCATCGGATAGGACAAAGCCGCAGGCATCTGGATCAATGGCCCGGCATCACTGCCTCCATATTCAACCACCAATACCGAGTATTTACCGTCTTCCGATAAGCGGTACGCCATAGCACAACCTGCAGAGCCGGCACCTACAATTACAAAATCAGCTTCCATTTTTCATATCCTAATAAGGGGATTCCACCGGGCCCATTTTCACATAAACTGTCTTTAACTGGCTATAATGCTCTATTGCAGCCTTAGAGTTTTCACGCCCGACACCGGACCCTTTTACACCACCAAACGGGGCTTCTACGGGTGCATCGTTATAGGTGTTTATAAAACAGGTGCCGGCCTCAAGCCTGTCAGTAACGCGATGTGCGCGTTTGATATCGTTGGTAAAAACGCCCGCTGCCAATCCCAGATCAGTATCATTGGCCCGCGCGACCACCTCGTCTTCGGTCTCAAAATCCAGCACTGACATCACGGGGCCGAAAATCTCTTCGCGGGCAATTGTCATATCGCCGGTCACATCTGCAAATGCCGTTGGAGCGATAAAAGACCCATCACCTTCAACAATATTCCCGCCACAGATCAGCCTTGCTCCTTCAGATTTGCCCTTCTCGACAAACCCCATCACAAGATCACGCTGCGCCCCACTGATCATCGGTCCCATTTGCGTGTCTTCATCCAGCGGATCACCCAGTTTAATCAGGGCCGCGCGTTCAGTGAAACGTTTCAAAAACGCGTCCTTGATCCCCTTTTGCACAAAAACCCGTGTACCATTGGAACAAACCTGCCCGGTTGAATAAAAATTACCCAGCATCGCCCCGCTTACAGCATCTTCCAAATCAGCGTCATCAAAAATGATCATCGGTGACTTGCCACCCAATTCCATCGTCACATGCTTCATACCTGCCGCTGCTGCCGCATAAACCTTCTTGCCCGTAGTGGCCGAGCCGGTCAGCGAAACTTTGTCCACACGCGGGTCCGTTACCAGTGCCCCGCCTACGTCCCCGTAACCCTGCACAACATTAAACAACCCCGCCGGGGCACCCGCTTCAATTAAAATCTCTGCTACTTTCAAGGCACAAAGCGGGGTCATTTCCGATGGCTTGAATATCATCGCATTACCACAAGCAAGTGCCGGCGCCGCTTTCCAGCACGCTATTTGCGTTGGATAATTCCACGCCCCTATTCCCACACAGACACCCAATGGGATACGTTTAGTGTAAACCCAGTCTTCACCCAACGGGATATGCTCGCCCGTAATGCTGCCGGCCAACCCGCCAAAATACTCCAGTGCATCCGCGCCCGATGTTGCATCCGCATAAAGCGTTTCCTGCAACGGTTTTCCGGTGTCATAGGTTTCCAGCTCGGATAGTGCGCGATTTCGTTCGCGCATAATGTCTGCCGCCTTACGCAGCACCCGGCCCCGTTCTGTTCCCGAACGGCGTGCCCAGTCTTTTTGCGCAGCTTTTGCCGCGGCAATCGCCTGTTCCACAATTGCAGGTGTTGCCGAATGCAACCGCGCCACGATTTCGCCCGTCGCGGGAAAGACGCATTCAATGGGCGCGCCTTGCGTATCTTCCACATAAGCACCATTGATAAAATGGCTGGCGCTCGGTTGGCACTTCAAAGTCATATTCTATTCTTTCTGTCAGTTGTAGACGACAATCATTCGCCGCGCGGAAAACGTTGTTCGTCTTCCAAAGTATCCAAATTCATATGATTGCGCATATAGCGCTCCGATGCCTTTTGCAGCGGTTGGTAATCCCACGGGAAATACTCGCCATTGCGCAGGGCTTCATAAACCACCCACCGGCGCGCCTGACTTTCACGGACTTGTGCGTCAAACGCATCCAAATCCCAACGCGCTTCCGATTTTGCCCTCAATTGATCCAACGTGCCTTGATGCTTGGCAACTCCGGCCAAGTTCTCCAGCTCATGCGGGTCAGTGTCCAGATTGAACAGCTGATCCGGGTCCAGTGCGCAGCGGTTGTATTTCCACGGGCCATAGCGCAAAGACACCATCGGCGCATAAGATGCTTCCGCTGCATATTCCATCGCAACGGGCGATGTACGTTCCCCGCCCTGCCCCAATGGCACCAGCGTTTCACCCTCAACCCAAGGGGCGACTTCTTCCATCGAAACCCCCGCCAGATCGCATAAGGTCGGGGATACATCCAGATTGGAAACGGGCGCGGTCACCAAGCCTGTCTCCATTTCAGGCGAGGCAATCATCAACGGTACCCGTGATGAGCCTTCAAAGAACGACATCTTGAACCAAAGCCCGCGTTCACCCAACATGTCACCGTGATCAGACACAAACATGATCACCGCCTCTTGCCGCGTCGTTTCCAGCGCTTCCATCACTTCGCCGATTTTATCGTCCAGATAGCTGATATTGGCAAAATAGGCACGGCGGGCGCGGCTGATCTGCTCTTTCGTAATATCAAAACTACGCCAATCATTCGCATCAAAAATACGTTTAGAATGCGCATCGTGCTTTTCATAATCCATTGCTTTAACTTCTGGCTGTAAGTGTGCACAATCTTTATATATATCCCAATATTTCTTACGTGCTACATAAGGATCGTGCGGATGGGTAAAGCTGACGGTCAAGCACCAGGGGCGATCGTCCTTGCCACGTGCCAGATCATAAACTTTGCGGGTGGCATTGTAAGCGACCTCGTCATCGTATTCCATCTGGTTGGATATCTCTGCAACACCCGCCCCAGTCACAGACCCCATATTGTGATACCACCAGTCAATCCGTTCGCCCGGCTTACGGTAATCTGGCGTCCATCCAAAATCGGCAGGGTAAATATCGGTCGTCAAACGTTCTTCATACCCATGCATCTGGTCAGGGCCGACAAAATGCATCTTGCCAGAAAGACAGGTCTGATAACCCGCACGGCGCAAGTGATGCGCATAAGTCGGTATATCAGAGCCAAATTCAGCCGCATTGTCATATACCCGACTCCGCGAAGGCAGTAATCCGGACATAAAAGATGCACGACCGGGCGCACATAAAGGTGAGGCCGTGTATGTGTTTTTAAACCGTGTTGATTTTGCTGCCAGCTTTTTCAAATTTGGCGCATGCAGCCAGTCCGCGGGCCCATCAGGGAAAAGAGTGCCGTTTAACTGATCTACCATAAATATTAAAATGTTAGGTTTGGGCATCTAATTTCCGTTTCAACAATAAGGAACCGACGACATTGACAGTTATCATGGCAAATAACTCTCAAGTTCGAATCTTTGTTTGAGGTTCAGACAAATAAAATTGCTTTTGACTGACCAGTCAATCAAAATCTGCAGGTACTTGCAATTTGGTGCCTAAATCAAAGTATCTTTTACGATTTTGTTTACTAAAAGATAATTTTACCGCATATCTATTGCCCATACAGGCAAAGCAGATAGAAATATTCAATGTTCCAAAGAACTCTACTAACAGAAGCACGTAAACAGGGTGCTAAACTGCTTTTCGCGGTTGGTCTGTTTAGCGCATTCGTCAATGTTTTAATGCTTACCGGCCCGTTATTCATGTTGCAGGTTTATGACCGTGTCCTTGGATCGCGCTCTAACGAAACCCTGACTGCACTCTTTATATTAGTGGTACTTTTGTATTCATTCATGGGGTGTCTGGATTATGCCCGCAGTCGGGTAATGGCCAGATTTGGTGCCCGTTTTCAAACGTACCTCGACGAAACGGCATTTCGCGCTACGATAAAAGACTCAGTCATCGAAAGCCAGCGCTCAAAACCAACCACAGCATTACGCGACATAGAATCGATACAGGCACTGCTTTCAAACCCCGCTGCATTTGCGGTTTTTGACATTCCTTGGACACCCCTATTCATCGCCGCAATTTTTATCTTTCATCCCATTCTGGGTTGGATGGCTATTGTCGGCGGATTGCTTTTACTTCTGATCACCAGCCTGAACCAAATTGCTACGAAAAATAAGGTCTTGGATGCCGCAACTAAATCCGCGCAATCCCACGCTTTTGCAGAAACTGCGCGTCATTCAGCAGAGGTGATACACGCGCAAGGCATGCAAAGCACAATAACAAAACGCTGGAAACAAAGCCGCGACGCCAGTTTGGCCGCATCTATCTATTCAAGCGATTTCACCGGTATTTTCTCGGCACTGACCAAATCATTTCGCTTATTGTTGCAATCGGCAATGCTGGCAGCTGGTGCTTATCTGGTGTTAAAAAATGAACTGACGCCGGGCGCAATGATCGCAGGCTCTATTCTGTTGGGCCGTGGTCTTGCCCCGATTGAAATGGCAATAGGTCAGTGGCCCATGGTGGTTCGGGCGCGCAATGCATGGCTTTCTTTAAAAACCAGCCTGCCTAAGATAGACAATGCCCCTAAAAAAATGCACCGCGCAAAGCCCAAAGCAAACCTGATCGTCAAAAACCTTGGCGTTGTACCTCCCGGTCAGCGAAAGCCAACTCTTATGGGGATAAATTTCACACTCAAACCAGGTCAGGTTTTGGGGATTATCGGCAAAAGCGGTTCCGGAAAATCCACCTTGGCCCGCGCACTTGTCGGACTTTGGCCGCCTGCCATGGGTGAAATCCGGTTTGATGGCGAGCTTATCCAAAATTATGACCCTGAACAATTTGGCCAGTACATCGGCTATTTACCCCAATCTGTCAGCCTGTTTCACGGAACTGTTGCCGATAATGTCGCCCGCATGGCAGAAAACCCCGAACCTGAAATGATCAGGGAAGCAGTGAGTATGGCTCAGGCTGATGAGCTTGTTAAAAACCTGCCCGAAAGCTTTGACACAGTCATACACAATGGCACAGGCAGCCTTTCGGGCGGACAAATACAGCGCCTTGGGCTTGCCCGCGCAATTTATGGCGACCCGACCCTGGTTATATTGGACGAACCAAATGCCGCTCTTGACGCGGATGGTTCACACGCCTTGAACCTTGCCGTGCGCCGCTTCAAGGAGCAGGGGAAAATCGTCATCATTATGACTCACAGACCGTTGGCCATTTCCGAATGCGATCATTTGCTTTATCTCGAAGGTGGACGCCAACAGGCTTACGGCCCACGCGATGAAGTTCTCAGCGCTATCGTCAAGAATGCAAAAGATGTGAACCAAACGATCAAACAGGGTAAACCATCATGAGCGCGCAACCCAAACACACGCAGCAAATATGGTCAGCAAAAGGCCCCTTGGCCGTTGGCTTCTTAAGTCTGGTTTTACTTGTCCTTGGCGTAGGCGTCTGGAGCGTGAATACAAAAATAGCAGGTGCGGTTATTGCCAGTGGCATGATCCAGGTCGAAGCAAACCGGCAGGTCGTGCAACACTTAACCGGCGGTGTCGTTGGTAAAATCAATGTCACAGATGGCGACATTGTTAAAGCCGGTGATATACTTCTCAGGTTTGATGACAGCCAGTTGAAATCAGAGTTATCTATCATTGAAAGCCAGTATTTCGAATTACTTGCCCGCAAAGCACTGTTTGAGGCTGAGCGTGATAAAACGGCGGCACTAACCTATGACAAAGAGCTTTTGGCTCAGTCAAAACGTGATGATGAAATTCAGGCATTAATGACAGGCCAAGCCGAATTCTTCAAAGCTCGCCGTGTTTCATTGGAAAATCAAAAAGAACAACTGGCAGAGCAAAAAGTGCAACTTGGCCGACAAATCGAAGGCGTGGAAGCACAAAAAGATGCTTTCGATTCACAACTCGATCTGTTGGAAGAGGAACTGAAAAATGCACAGGCATTGCTGGACAAAGGGCTTGCACAGGCTTCACGCGTACTGGCGCTGAAACGCGAAAAAGCAAGAATTGCCGGCCAAATCGGTAGTCTTACCGCAGATCTGGGGCGGCTTAACGCAGGCATCAACGGGATCAATATACAACTGGTGCAACTGGATACGGGGCGACGCGAAAAATCCATCGAAAATCTGCGTGATATTAGCTATCGCATCTTAGAACTATCTGAAAGGCGCTCCTCTATTTTGCAAAGGCTCTCACGTCTCGATGTGCGCGCCCCAATGTCGGGAAGCGTTTACGGCAATCAGGTTTTTGCGCTTCAGTCCGTTGTGCAACCCGCCCAGGCTATGATGTATATTATACCAAGCGACTTGCCTCTGGTTGTGCAGACACATGTCCAAGTGGTGCATATAGATCAGGTTTATGTGGGTCAGGATGCAACTTTGAACTTTGCCTCATTCAGCCAACGCACCACACCGCAATTATTTGGCACTGTCACAAAAGTATCGGCAGATGTACTGACCGATCAGGTCACGGGTGCCAACTTTTATCAAGTCGAAATTGTTCCCAAACCCGGCGAAATAGAAAAACTCGGCAGTCTTGAATTAGTGCCCGGCATGCCGGTTGAAGCGTTTTTGAAAACAAACGAACGCAGCACGCTTACCTACCTCGTCAAACCCGTTACCGACTATTTCAACAAAGCATTTCGCGAAGATTAGTAAAAGCGTGATTTTATTGCTTTATTTTAAAAGTCAAATCACAAATAATAAAATTTCACATGGCGATTCTTGTGTCAGTGTGTAATGACTTGGTATGAGAATTATGTTGTGTTGTAGGGTGGCGGCAAAATGCAAAAGAAAATATTATTGGCAGGATTAACGACTGCGTTAATTTTCGATCTGGGCGTAACCAGTACTTTAGCAGAACAAAGAAATTACACACCGTCCTTCGATAGTGCCCCTACCCCGATCAAACGTCACGACCCAACAGACACTGATACAAGCTGGCTAAATGAACCCGGCATCAATGAAACCGCACGGGAATACCTAAACAAAGTCCTGTTGCCCGATGGCTTACGTGTTGAAGCGTTGCTTCTGGAACCCACAAGCGCGGAACTGCGCTTTCGCAACAGACGCTATAATGTGACACCGCAGGCTTTGGGTCGTGCGGCGCGTGCGATGGCGAACATAATGCCAGCCTCAGTATCCCAATTCGTGCTGACCCCTGTTGTAGCCGGTCTGCCGGCGTCATCTGTTACATTTCAGCGGGTTGATCTGGAAAATTATGAAAACCACCCGAACGGCACAGAGCTTTCATTTGAACATGCGGTCATTTCCGATCCGGTGGCAATGCCTGAAGGTTTGCAATATGACACGTCACTCTACCCGAAATTCGCATGGTCTTTTGGACCGGATATTGAATTTATCCATGACGATCTCAAATCCGCTTATGAGTACAGTGTTCGCGCACGGGCCAATGTGCGCTGGCATCTATCACCCGGGCTTCATTACAGCGCATCATTGACCAAAGAGCTTTTCGGTAACATTTCCACAAGCACGCCATCAACATCCACACTGCAACATGTTCGCTCTGATCGTGGCCTTTATCTTGACCAAGGCGACCCTGCTGTTGAAACATTAAAAGGCGACTATATTTTCAAAGCTTCACCTGCAGTTTATGGTCGAGTAACTGCAGGTTATCTGGAGCGCATGTTTGGTGGCTTATCGGGCGAACTTCTATGGAAACCCGCCGCACAAAACTGGGGCTTTGGGGCCGAAGTCAACTACGTAAGACAACGTGATTTCGACAATGT
Organism: Amylibacter sp.; assembly: GCA_021775375.1. Taxonomy (GTDB): domain Bacteria; phylum Pseudomonadota; class Alphaproteobacteria; order Rhodobacterales; family Rhodobacteraceae; genus Amylibacter. The sequence continues at coordinate 9,778 of JAJFHY010000166.1, forward strand.
ATTCGGCTTTCAGGATTACGATGTGATGACAGGGTACGTTTCCGCATATTACGAATTCAATGGTGGGCTTTCTACGCAATTGGACGTTGGGCGTTATTTGGCAGGTGATAACGGTGCCACTTTATCCATAGACAAACGCTTTGCAAATGGATGGGCCGTCGGGATCTTTTATACCAAGACAAATGCCGATGTCAGTGAGAATTCAAAAACCGGTTTTCGCGTGAGCATACCACTTAATTGGGTCATCAAATCCCCAAGTCGAGAAAGCTATGGCTTGGCCTTCGGTAGCTCCGGTGCGGACGCCGGTTCCAGATTGCGGCACGATTATCGCCTGTACGATTTGGTGCGTGAGTATCACAGCACCGAACTGGAAGACAGCTGGGCACGGTTCTGGCGTTAATGCGACGGCTAACATCAATATTATTGATTTTATTAACTGCCGTAGCCTGCGGATCTGACAACAATGACACAGCAGGCTTAAAGGATGCCTTGATGAGCACCATGAAAGCTCGTCAGGAAGCCAAGAAAGCAGAAGCTCAACCCAAAGCGCCGCCTGTTGCGTTAACGCGCGCTGCCATTGCCCATATTAAGAAACCGTTACTGCGTATCAGTGCACAGGCCAGCGGTGTTAATACGCTCTTCGCACTGGTTGCGGAGAATGGCGATTATCGTACATATCTCAACAACCATAAAATGAGTGTAACCTACAATCAGGGTATAATCACAGCAACACGCGGCTTCGGCCTTGATCTATTATCCCAAGGTATCTCGATCAAACCCGAAGAAATATTTGCCGATCCCGATACGCCAAAATTTTACACCCGCACCCAACAACAACTGGTGAATATCAAAACAAAGGCCGAGCTAAACTATAACTGCATATTGGAAAAAGGTGATGTTGAAGACATCACTATTGTCGAGATAACCTACAATGTATCAAAATTCACCGAAATTTGTCGTAACGAAGAACGTGCTTTCAGCAATTTTTACTGGGTAGATGAAGACACGAAGCAAATCTGGAAATCCGCGCAATCCATCGGTGAACAAGCCGGCTTTTTTATAACGGAAGTTCTGGTTCCATAATCCGCAAGTACAGACCAATCCCCGTCTAATCTATATACAACGCCACCAAAGCCAATTATCATCGCCACGATCAATAGCTAATAATTGAGTATAATATGGGCACATTACCAACAATAGGCACGCTCTGGGTGGGTGATGCATTAAGCTGGCTTGAACAGCTGTGCCTTCAATCATTTATTGATCACGGCCATGAAGTTGTTCTGTACAAATATGAAGACGTTGCAAACATACCGAGTGGTGTCCGCGTTGAAAATGCGAACGACATCCTTCCGGCCGATAAAATTTTACGCCATGCAAAAACAGGTAGTGCTGCGTATCATGCGGATGTGTTTCGACTGCATATGCTGCAACAAACCGACTATATCTGGGCCGATACGGATGCATTGTGCACCAAGCCTTGGGAAATTCAAAAAAACGGCCACCTGCACGGATGGGTTTCCGAAGCAAATATTATAAACAATGGCGTCTTGGGTTTGCCAAAAGACAGTAAAACGCTTGCGGAAATGTTTAAATTCACAAGTGATGAATACCCGATACCGCCTTGGTTCAAAGAGTCTAAACAAGACGAGTTACGTACCCTGAAAGCAAAAGGCGAAGGCGTACATGTATCCTTGTTGCCATGGGGTGTTTGGGGCCCAAACGCTTTGACCTGGTTTCTACAAGAAACAGGCGAGGTTAAACACACTTCTCCCGAACATGTGCTATACCCCCTGCCCTTCCCCAAAGCCGGCTTCCCACTGAATCCGCGTCATACCGATAAAGTCGAAAATTACATCCGCGAAGATACGCTTTCGATCCATCTATGGGGACGGCGGTTCAGGAACATCGCCGCAAAATATAATGGCAGGCCTGAACCGGGGTGTTATATCTCCAAAATGCTAAAGCATCATAAAATCAACGCAGCCAGGACAGCTTACCTTATGCCAACACCACCCGATCAGGATGTTACTGTAAATCTACCGACCAATATTGATTTTTCGATGTTCACAGATGTAGAAGTGGGAAATATCATCCTTCAAAGATCCGAGTTGGGTGCAGTGAAAAGTGAAATAAATGACTGGATGGCCGGTGACGATACCGCTCTTTTGAAATACGCCGCTGAAAACAAAGACCGTATTTTGCAAGAAGCAATGTCGGTTGCCTGCCGTGAGTGCGGGTTTTTCCTGAAAGCCGCCGATCTGGTTAATCCGCCTAAAATCGCAGATATTGGCTGTGGCTATGCATTCGCTGATTTAATCCTTTACCGACGGTACGGTTGTGACATTGTCCTGATTGACATCGAAGAAAGCACAGATCGGCATTTTGGCTTCAAAAGTTCAGGGGCCGGATATGCAAGTCTCGCTAAAGCCCGCAAGTTTCTGGAAATGAACGGTGTGCCAAAAGATAAAATAACAACGTTTAACCCCAACAAACAGAATGTTGCGGATATCGGCACAGTTGATTTGGCCATTAGCCTTGCATCATGCGGCTTTCACTACCCTGTCGGGACTTACGATGAATTCTTCAACACCCAAATATCATCCGGCGGCGGTATAATTCTAGATATCCGAAAAGGCTCAGGCGGCATTAAAGCCATGAAAGCTTATGGCGATGTGAATGTTCTAAGAAAACACCGGAAATACTCCACTGTTTTTGCGAAAATAAAAAATGACACTGTTTAAAACTATCCAAGGTTTCAAAAAATATTGGAACATATATAGATGAAAGATCTGCATAAAACCGCCATTCTACAATCACTCGATGTAGATGATGTCAGGTATTTTGCGGATATTAATTTCGGCGCACCTGATCTCGCCATAGCATTATACAAACGCTATGGTTGCAAGATTGATATATTATCTGTTGACGAGAAATGTAGATTTATAGAACCCTCTGGTGAAGCGCTGCAAAGATACACACAGACCCTGACAGAATCCGGTGTCCCCGTACAAGCCATTCGTATCATCTCGCATCGCAGGTTGCTCAGAATTTATGATGTCATGGTGGCATTTGATAGTTTTGGG
>JAJFHY010000167.1 GCA_021775375.1 Amylibacter sp.
AACCGCATCCATATCATCCCCTTGTTGTGGCTCCAATGAACGCGTCCCCACTTGGGATTTCATAAATGCGGTGAATTTTCCAATGGCAGAAATGCTGGCATTTGCAGCGGCATCATCGCGTAATACGGTACGCGACAATTCAGGCAATTGTTTTTTCAGCTCAGATAAAGACGTCGTGCCGATCTTTGATATGTCTACCAAGCCAGAGGGTAAATCGATACTTGTAATACCGGTTAATTGATCAAGTTCATCCTGAAACGGCCGGCCTGTTTCAAGCGCATCCGAAATACGTGAAATTGCATTTGCCGCATTCGCAAGCCGCAGTTTTCCTTCTGCATCCTGTTGTGCTTCAACGGCTATCAGCTGGCTTTGGTTTAGTTTTTGTTGTGCTGCTGAAATAGCCGATAATTTATCTTCGAACTGTTGCAATGCTTCATCCGAAGCTTGCCCGCCTTCTGCTGACAAAACTTGTCTTGCAGTTATATTGGTGAGTTCGGATTGCAATGTTTCAACCGCCACTTCAAGAGCTTTGTTTGCTTTTGCAACCGCATCTATCGCGACTTTAGTTTCAGTATCCTTGGCTGCAAGCTGCGCCAGTAAGGGTTCAATATCCGTTGTAGTGTCAGTTTGTTTAATTGTTGCCTCAATTTCAGCAAGTCGGTTTTCGTAATCAGTCTGCATTGCTGCGATCTGATTTGTGACATCCACCTGCGGTGACAGAAAATCTGCAACAGGTTTCAAACCCGCAGGCAGTTTTGGCGCGATTTTTGGCCCAGCCCAAAGCGCAACAGTTGCCCCAATAATTAAAATTGCCAATACGCGAAGAATGCTTGCCGCTAAAGATGTATGCTCATGGTGATGCTCATCATCGTCTTCATTCTCAAATTCGTCTTCATACTCCTCTTCAGGAATATCTTCGTCTAACACAACCTCAGTTTCTACCGCATCCAAGATTTCTTGGCCTTCTTCGGTCACTTCGGTTGGTGCATCATTGGTGTCTTTTTTTGCCACGTGGATACCTTTTGTCTAATAATTTTAATATAGAGCGCAGTTTCAGATGCTTAAAGCCTTTGTTCTTATTTTCTATGCATTAAGACATGCTTTTATTTCTGCGCATAAAGCGGCTCTGGTTGGATTCCCTACAATTTTAACGTTAATTTCGCCAAAATCATCGAAAATTGAAGCTACAGTTGGGCTTATGCAAACCAGTGTTAAATCCTGGGGTTTTATCGAAACTATGCTTTCCAGAAAATGTTTGGCTGCTTCTTTTGATAGAATCGGAACAATCAGACTTGATGATTCGATTAAATCTTTGGCTTGATTGGTCAAAGGTTGGAATTTTTGGCGGTACAAAATTGTATCCGATATGCGATATCCCATATCTGCCAATTCACTTGCTATATCCAGTGAAACTGTTTCTGCCCTTGGGTATAGAATTCTTTTTGTATCTGGGTGCGCGTTTCGAAAATGCGCAATCAAAAGCATTGCAGTTTCAAAGGTCTGTGTAACCTTAAATCCAAGATCACCCGCAATCTTAGCGGTCATTGACCCGACACATATGGTTTCCGCGTCACAGTTTTGTTCTCTGTCTGCATAAAGCCGAACGGCATTTGATGAACTGAAAATAAGCATATCGGCAACAGGCAATGTTTGTTCAATATTCATCAGCTCTATGCGTACAATGGGTGCAAACACCACCGGATTGGATATTTCCAAATCGCTTACAAAACGAGCGGCCTGATCATAGGCGCGGATCATCAATAAGGTTTTATTTTGATTGCTCATAAAACAGCTGCCATTGCTTGCATAAAGGTCAGGTGGTAACTCGAACTCTAAATGAACACGTAAGGCTATTATTGGCAATGACTGAAACTGTCACAATTCTGGGTTTGGAAAGCAGTTGCGATGATACGGCTGCCGCCGTTGTGCGCCATTCGATCAAGGAACCGGCGAAGGTTTTATCTTCTGTCGTGTTTGATCAAAATGCACTGCATGCGGATTTTGGCGGTGTCGTGCCAGAGATAGCGGCCCGCGCGCATGCGGAAAGACTGGATATTTGCGTTGAGGCGGCGCTTAAGGGCGCAGGACTAAAGCTGGATGATGTGGATGCGATAGCAGTTACGTCCGGCCCGGGCTTGATAGGTGGTGTGTTAAGTGGTGTGATGTGTGCCAAGGGGTTGGCCGCTGGGGCAGGTAAGCCCTTGATCAGTGTTAACCATCTGGCAGGTCATGCGTTAACGCCGCGTATGACTGATGACACGACTTTTCCTTATCTGATGCTTCTGGTCAGTGGCGGCCACTGTCAGTTTTTAATTGTGCATGCGGCAGATAGGTTCACACGGCTTGGCGGGACAATTGACGATGCCCCCGGTGAGGCATTCGACAAAACAGCTAAACTGTTGGGATTAGGAAATCCCGGCGGGCCTCTAGTGGAAAAAGAGGCTGTAATTGGTGATGCAAAACGCTTCAAACTACCGCGTCCTTTGTTGGACCGTGCAGGGTGTGATATGTCGTTTTCCGGTTTGAAAACCGCATTGCGCCGAGCGCGTGATTTAATCATCGACGAAAAAGGCGGGCTGACGGTGCAAGATCGCGCTGACTTGTGTGCAGGTTTTCAGACGGCTGTATCCGATACGCTGGTTGAAAAAACCAGACGTGCTTGTTTGGCGTTCATGGATGAAACGGGAACACCGACCCCTGTGCTTGCCGTTGCAGGCGGTGTTGCGGCGAACACTGAAATACGGACAGGATTGCAAGGGTTATGTGCATCTACTGGCTTTACTTTTCTGGCACCGCCTTTGAAATATTGCACTGACAATGCCGCAATGATCGCATGGGTTGGTGTTGAAAAATACCGCACGCGTGATTTCAGCACAATGGCACTGGCCGCGCGCCCCCGCTGGCCACTGGATCAAGATGCAAAACCGATGTTAGGGTCTGGAAAAAAAGGAGCCAAGGCATGAGCAACATAGGAGTGGTAGGCGCAGGTGCTTTTGGAAGTGCTTTGGCAAGCGTGCTTGCAAATGACAACCATAACGTGACCCTTTGGGGGCGCGATGCAGCGCAAATGGCGCGTATGGGCGAAACGCATAAGACACCGTATTTACCAAATGTAACACTGCCAGACACGTTAAAAGTGACGGCTGATTTATCAGATCTTAATGGATCGGATGCCGTGTTGATGGTTGTTCCTGCCCAGGTCACACGATCCGTTTTAACTTCCACCAGTTTAGCCGACATCACCTGCCCAATCCTGATGTGCGCAAAAGGCATCGAGCTGACAACGTCACGCAGCCAAACCGACATTTTGGCTGATGAGTTGCCAAACCATATTGGCGGCGTGATTTCCGGCCCGGGTTTCGCGCAAGAGATAGCTTGCGGCAAACCAACCGCGCTGACGCTTGCAATCACAGACCCTTCTTTAGGCGCTGATTTGCAGTCAATGCTTTCAACTTCATCTTTACGCATGTACCTCACAAGTGATGTAAAAGGCGTGCAACTGGGTGGCGCATTGAAAAATGTCTACGCCATCGCTTGCGGTATTGTGCGCGGCGCGGATATTGGTGAAAGCGCGCAAGCAGCTTTGCTGACGCGCGGATTTGCCGAACTGAAAAGCCTTGCCGCCAAAATGGGCGCAAAACCCGAAACCCTGTCCGGCCTGTCCGGCTTTGGCGATTTGGTGTTAAGCTGCACATCCATGCAATCTCGCAACTTTGCTTTTGGCCACCAAGTTGGCTCAAGCGCTGATTTCGGGCAAACAAAAACTGTTGAAGGTATAGCAACCGCAATGGCTGTTGGTGCTTTGGCTGAAAAATATCATATTGAAATGCCAATTTGCGCAGCAGTATCCGCTGTATTACAGAAGAAATTATCGGTTAAAGATGCGTTGCAGCAGTTAATGTCGCGGCCGTTGAAACGAGAGGTATAAACACATGGCATATTGGTTGTTTAAATCCGAACCCAATACCTGGGGCTGGGATAAGCAGGTTGCCAAAGGGCAAGCCGGTGAGGAATGGGATGGGGTGCGCAACTATCAGGCGCGTAATTTCATGCGCCAAATGGCTGTTGGCGATCTGGGTTTTTTCTACCATTCAATTAACGGAAAACGCATAGTCGGGATAATCGAGGTCAGTGCGCTATGTCATCCGGACAGCACAACAGATGATCCGCGCTGGGAATGTGTTGATATTCGCGCAGTTGCTGATATGCCAAATCCGGTAACATTGGAACATATCAAGGCCGACCCGCGATTGACCGACATGATCTTGGTCAAAAACTCACGTCTGTCAGTTCAACCTGTAACAGAAACCGAATGGCAGATCATTTGCGATCTGGGCGGCTATAAAGGATAAAATCATGCGTACTAACCCTTGTATAATTTGCGTTGCCATCACTGGCTCGGTTCCGACAAAGGCACATAATCCGGCAGTCCCGACAACGGTTGCGGAACAAATCGAAAGCACCCATGCGGCCTTTGAAGCGGGTGCCACCATTGCTCATTGTCATGTGCGTAACGCGGATGAAACACCCAGTTCCGATCCGGAAAAATTTGCGGCCCTGCAAGAGGGCATAAAAAAACATTGCCCGGGCATGATTGTGCAGCTTTCCACGGGCGGTCGCTCCGGTGCGGGGCATGAACGGGGCGGTATGTTGTCTTTGGCCCCTGATATGGCTTCATTATCCGTCGGCTCAAACAATTTCCCGACACGGGTTTATGAAAACCAGCCTGACTTGGTCGATTGGCTGGCGTCCGAGATGATCAAGTATAATGTAAAGCCCGAAATAGAGGCGTTCGATTTATCACACATTTTTCAGGCGGTGAAAATGCAGGCGGATGGCCGCTTGAAAGGGCCGCTTCACATTCAATTCGTCATGGGTGTGAAAAACGCAATGCCCGTGGACCGCGATGTTTTCGATTTCTACGTCAAAACCGTGAAACGTATTGCGCCTGACGCTACATGGTGCGGTGCGGGGGTTGCCTCCGGGCAGATTGCCCTGAATGAATGGTCCATTGCGGCAGGTGGTCATACGCGCACGGGTTTGGAAGACAACATGCGGATTGACCGCAATACGCTGGCCCCGTCAAATGCGGCTTTGGTGACACGTGCTGTGGAGCTGTGCGAAAAATACGAACGCCCCGTTGCAAACTGGCAAGAAGCACGGGATATTCTGGGACTGCCTTTGAGGGCATAGAACAAAAAAAGGGCACCTAAACTGGCACCCTTTTCATTAAATTTTGTTATATTCAGCCGTAAATTGACTCTTTGCCGAAATGCTTTGTCAGCATGTAATATACAACCGCGCGGTATTTATTGCGGTTTGACTGGCCGTATGTTGTCAGGACAGAGTTAATCGCATCCATCAATTCAGGGCCATCAGGTAGGCCGAGCTTTTTCATCAGGAAATTATTTTTTACTGTTTCCAGCTCAGAATCTTGCGTTCCCGCAACGGTTGACGAATCCGCATTATAAATCGCGGGGCCACAGCCGATGGTTACTTTTGTCAACAGATCCATATCTGGTTCAATACCACATTTATCGCGCAGGTCGCCCGCATATTGTGCAATCAGATCATCACGTTTGCTCATAGAATTATTTTCCTTCCCTTATAATCGAGTTTTCTCGAATTCCGTTAGAAAACTGCGTCGGAGCAAGATACGAGACGCGCTTTCTAAATAGAAGATAGTTTAACTATGGGCACAAAAAAAGGGGTAAGATGAAAAAAGAACAAGAAATGCAGATTAAGGTATGGTTTGGAAAACGTAATTACAAGTATGAGCGCGACAGCACTTAGGGATGCGCAACGGCAGGGTAAGCTGTCTGTTTTAGAAATTGCCGAGGCCTGTCTCGACCGGATCGAGGCGGTGAACCCATTGATCAATGCAATTATATCAATGCGTTCACGCGCGGATATAATGGCTGAAGCAGAAGATATGCAAAATACAGGCGGCTGCGGGCCGCTCTATGGTCTGCCGATTGCGATCAAGGATTTGCGTGAAACCAAAGGCATTACCACCACTTATGGGTCACCAATTCACAAAGATAATATACCGGCAAAAGATTGCCTATTGGTTGCGCGCCTGCGGGCTGCGGGGGCGCTGATAATCGGTAAAACCAACACACCGGAGTTTGGCCTTGGCTCACACAGCTATAACCCTGTTCATGGTGTAACCGTTAACCCCTATAATTTAACCCGTTCGGCGGGTGGATCATCGGGCGGGGCGGGGGCCGCGTTGGCAGCGGGAATGCTGCCACTAGCAGACGGGTCTGACATGATGGGCTCGCTGCGAAACCCTGCGGGTTGGAATAATGTTTACGGGTTTCGACCCAGTTACGGTTTGGTGCCTGATGATCCCGCAGGGGACAGTTTTTTGCATCAGCTTTCCACCAGTGGCCCTATGGCACGAACGGTTAAGGATTTGGAACTGATGCTACAGGTTATCGGCGTGCCCGATGCGCGGTTACCCCATGCAACCAACCCTTTCACCGGGATGGGTGATCAGCCGATAAAGGGTCAGAAAATTGGCTGGATCGGTGACTGGAACGGGTATTACCCGATCGAGGGCGGTGTGCTGGAACTTTGCACAAATGGGTTGGATACCCTGTCTGATCTTGGGTGCGATATACGCCCTGTTATCCCGCCATTCGCACCCGAAGATATTTGGCATGCTTGGATTGCATTGCGCAGTTTTACCACGGCATCGAGCTATGTGAAATTATTCGAAAACCCTGTAACACGTGATTTGCTAAAGCCTGAAATGCTGTGGGAAATTGAATGTGGTCTGGCTCTTTCAGCACGTGATGTGCATGAGGCTAGCCTGATCAGTTCGCAATGGTTTCGCACAGTTGCTATGATGGATGTGGATATGCTTGCACTGCCAACAGCGCAGATGTTTCCGTTTGACGCAAAATTGCACTGGCCCAAACAGGTTGCAGGGCGCAAAATGGATACCTATCACCGCTGGATGGAGGTTGTTATACCCGCGTCCCTGATCGGCTTGCCCGCTTTATCTGTTCCGGTTGGATTTGGCGCGGAAGGTTTACCGATGGGATTGCAACTGATCGGAAAACGCGGACAGGATGCACAGGTTCTGCGACTTGGCCACGCTTACCATAAAGCTACGCAATACCCGCAAAAGCATCCGCCTGTTGTCGCGTAGGGTGGGCTTCAGCCCACGCGTAAAGCCATAAGAAAATCTCATAAATCAAGGAATTACAATGCCTTAACTACCTGTCCCAACTGGGACATTTCTCTTACGCCTACTTCCGCACCAGCTTTTCGTAGCTTTCCGAAATATCGCGCGCCATTGCACCGACCTCAAAGTTATAGTCACCGATTTGCCCCACTGGGGTCACTTCGGCGGCAGTCCCCGTCAGCCAGCATTGCTCGAACCCTTCAAGTTCTTCGGGCATGATATGGCGCACATGGGTTTTGATCTGTTTTTCTTCCAGCATGCCGATAACCGTTTGACGTGTCAGCCCGTTCAAAAAGCAATCCGGTTTCGGTGTATGAACCTCACCGTTTTTGACGAAGAACAGGTTCGCACCCGTGGCCTCGGCCACATAGCCGCGATAATCGAACATCATCGCATCCGAACACCCCTTGGCCTCGGCCTGATGCTTGGCCATTGTACAGATCATATAAAGACCGGATGCTTTTGCAAAACACGGGATAGTTTCCGGGCTCGGGCGTTTCCATTTGGAAATGTCCAGCTTGGCACCCTTGGTCTTGGCGTCGCCATAATAAGCACCCCATTCCCAAGCGGCCACTGCCATTCTGACAGGATTGTTTTGAGAAGCGACACCCATATCATCACCGGAACCACGCCATGCAAGCACGCGCACATAAGCGTCTGTCAGCCCGTTGGCTTTCATCACATCGTATTTCGCGGCTTCGATTTCATCGACCGTATAGGGGATAGGTACATCGATATATTCGCCGGATTTCAACAGGCGTTCCGAATGCAGGCGGCTTTTGAATATCTTGCCGTTATATGCACGCTCGCCTTCAAACACGGATGATGCATAGTGCATCGCATGGGTTAACAGATGCACATTGGCGTCACGCCATGGGACAAGCTTGCCATCCAGCCAAATTAAACCATCACGATCATCGTAAGAACCAGCCATGTTATTAGATCTCCTGCTACCAAAATTTGTAATTTTATTACCAATTAGGTTTGTAAAATGTCATAAAATTACGAAAAACCTTATATTTGCTAGCATTTGATTCTTGGAATGTCAATAATACTGACGTATGTTGGGGTGGCGGCGGCTTTTTTGTGATTGGATGTAGTAAATGGCAGATAATACAAATGTTGTAAAAGCGGAAAGCATGCTTTTCTTGACCGATGATCAATTGTTGCAAGGCATAGAGTTGATGTTTTTTGCATACAAGGGGTTCACATCCGACCCGGATCAAATTTTGCAAAATTACACTTATGGCCGTGCACACCATAGGGCCTTGCATTTTATTAATCGCAATCCAAATATAACAGTAAGCGCACTTTTAGACATTCTCGGGGTCACGAAGCAATCGTTGAACCGCGTTTTGCGCCAATTGATTGAAGATGAACTGGTCGAAAGCAAAGTGGGTAAGCGGGATCGTCGCGAAAGAAACTTACTGCTTACACAAGTGGGAATAGATCTGGAACGTAGCCTGTCAGAAGCGCAACGCAAACGAATGCGGGCGGCATATAAAGCGGCAGGGCCAGATGCTGTACAAGGCTTTAGAACTGTCTTACAAAATATAATGGATCCACGAATGAAGATTCATCTGGATTAGAATGCATGGAGTTATAATGTCAGTACCGAATATAAACGATGCCCACATTCTTATCGTAGATGATGATGAACGTATTCGCGGCCTTTTGCAAAAATTTCTAAGCCGTCATGGATTTTGGGTTACGACAGCACGGGATGCCGCCCATGCGCGCAGGTTGCTGGAGGGTTTGGAGTTTGATCTGCTCGTACTGGATGTAATGATGCCAGGCGAAGATGGCATGACCCTTACGAAATCATTGCGTGAAAATCTGAATACGCCAATCCTGCTTTTGACAGCCAAGGCGGAATCGAATGAACGTATTATGGGACTGGAGGCAGGTGCGGATGATTATCTGACCAAGCCGTTCGAGCCAAAAGAACTGGTTCTGCGGATTAATGCGATTTTGCGTCGTGTGCCTGTTGATACACCTATTGATGCGCCACCAAAAACATTACAATTAGGCGAGGTGCATTATGATGTATCGCGTGGCGAAATGTGGTGCGGAACTGATCTGGTGCGTCTAACCGCAACTGAGAGTGCATTGATGCGTATATTTTCGGCTGCTATCCATCAACCAGTATCACGAGCAAAACTGGTCGAGGATTTAGGCCGGGACAATGGGAAAAGCCAAGAGCGTGCCGTTGATGTTCAGATAACACGGTTGCGGCGAAAAATCGAAGTGGACCCGAAAAACCCACGCTACCTGCAAACTGTGCGCGGTGCGGGATATATGCTAGCTCCGGATTAAACTGCCAATGACAACAGCTCTTATTACACATCCCGATTGCTTGAAGCATGTCACCCTTGGGGGGCACCCGGAATGTGTGGCTCGATTGCAGGCGATTTTGGCAGTTCTACAAACGACCGAGTTCGATGCTTTGCAAAGGGTTGAAGCCCCTTTAGCGGAAAAAGCCCAGATATTGCGTGCTCACCCGGAAGACTATTTCAACCGTGTGCAAGCAGCAGAGCCACAACAAGGCTGGACAATGTTGGATGCTGACACTTATATGACAAATGGATCATTTAATGCAGCCCTTCGCGCTGCAGGGGCGAATGTAAAAGCTGTTGATTTGGTGATGTCCGGCATTGCCGATAATGCATTTTGTGCTACTCGCCCGCCCGGACATCATACCGAAACGGCAACTTCGATGGGTTTTTGTTTGTTTGGGAATGTTGTTATCGGTGCGAAACATGCGCTGGAGCACCATGGATTATCGCGTGTGGCGATTGTGGATTTTGACGTGCATCACGGAAACGGTACACAGGATCTGGTCTGGAATGATGACCGTATTCTTTTTGCGTCCACGCACCAAATGCCACTATATCCGGGATCAGGTGCTGCCCATGAAACAGGTGCGTCAGGTAATGTATTGAATATTCCGCTGGCACCGAATGCAGATGGCAATGCGCTGAAAGCCGCCTTTGAAAAATCAATAATGCCTGCATTATATCACCATAAACCAGAGATGATTTTCATTTCAGCAGGGTTTGATGCACATTATGCGGATCCTTTGGCAAATTTAAACTTTGATGAAGATGATTTTGCCTGGGCTACAATGCAGTTAAAAACCGCGGCAAATGACCTGTGTCATGGCCGACTGGTCTCGACTCTTGAAGGTGGATATGATCTTGATGCGCTGGCAGCTTCAACAGCGGCGCATGTGAAAGTATTGATGGAGCATTAATCAATGAGCGATAAGCCGGTTACAGAGATGAATTTCGAACAGGCAATGGCAGAGTTGGAAACGGTGGTTTCCAAACTTGAAAGCAGCCAGGTTGCATTGGACGATTCCATTAAGCTGTATGAACGCGGTGCTGAATTGAAAAAGCATTGTGAAGAAAAGCTGAAAGCAGCCGAGGAAAAGGTTGCACAAATCACACTTAGCCCTGATGGCAAAGTAGAGGGTTTGAAACCGGCTGAAGGCTAACGACTATGGCCCCAGAGTTCGCAACCCAACTGACCAAGGCGGTGCAACTGGTTGAAGCCAGATTAGATGCATGCCTGCCAAATCCCGCGCAATCGTTAATTGCAATACCTATGCGTCATGCGGTCTTAAATGGCGGTAAGCGGTTGCGGGCATTTTTGGTGTTGGAGTCTGCCGCTTTGTTTGATGTGGATACCGGGCAGGCATTACAATGCGCGGCTGCAATTGAATGTATTCATGCCTATTCATTGGTACATGACGATTTGCCGTGTATGGATGACGATGATCTTCGGCGTGGATTACCGACCGTTCATATAAAATGGGATGAGGCTACAGCTGTTCTGGTCGGTGATGCATTGCAGACCCTGGCATATGAAATTTTGTCAACAAAAGCAGCCGCTGAAAATGATACAATCCGGATCAGTCTTATCAACCGACTTGCATGTGCTTCCGGTGCATTCGGGATGGTCTTGGGGCAAGCGCAGGATATTGCGGCAGAGACTGCACAGGTACCTTTGACATTGGAACAGATCACAGATTTGCAAGCCAATAAAACAGGCGCGTTGATTAAATGGTCGGCGGAAGCAGGCGCGGTTTTGGCAAGTCAGCCAAGTATAATCCTTTCAGAATATGCGGATGCGTTGGGTTTGGCGTTTCAAATTCAGGACGACATTCTGGATGTTGAAGGTGATGCACAAGCCGCAGGAAAGCGCCTGCAAAAAGATACTGAGGCTGGGAAAGCAACATTTGTGTCTATCCTTGGTCTAGCGGCGGCTAAACAACGCGCCGCAGCATTGATTGAACAGGCACAAGATGTGTTATCACCCTACGGCACAAAAGCCGATAAGTTGCGTGCAGTTGCACAATACGTTATCGAGCGTAATAAGTAGCAAAGGCCAATGCCCGTGACGAATGACCGCCCAAGTACACCGCTTCTGGACAAAGTGAGTAGCCCGGAAGATTTAAAGCAACTGTCCAATGGGCAACTAGGTCAGTTAGCTGATGAATTGCGTGCAGAGACAATTTCGGCGGTTTCTGTAACCGGTGGGCATTTGGGCGCCGGGCTTGGCGTGGTTGAACTGACAACGGCAATTCATGCTGTGTTTGATACACCAAAAGATCGTCTGATCTGGGATGTAAGCCATCAAAGCTACCCGCATAAGATCCTGACCGGACGGCGAGACCGTATTCGAACCTTGCGCCAACCAGATGGACTATCAGGTTTTACAAAACGCAGCGAAAGTCCGTTTGATCCGTTTGGTGCAGCGCATAGCTCGACATCTATTTCTGCGGCCCTTGGCTTTGCTGTTGCGCGTGATTTGGGCGGAGCACCCGAACACGGGCTTGGTGATGCAATTGCTGTGATCGGTGATGGTGCGATGTCGGCGGGAATGGCCTATGAGGCTATGAATAATGCGGGCCATTTGGGTAAACGTTTGTTTGTTATTTTAAATGACAATGAAATGTCCATTGCCCCGCCTGTCGGTGCGATGTCATCCTATCTGTCCAAACTTTATGCCGGTGAACCGTTTCAGGAACTAAAAGCCGCGGCAAAAGGGGCTGTATCACTTTTGCCAGAACCATTTCAGGATGGCGCAAAGCGCGCCCGCGACATGGTTAAGCATATGACTGTAGGTGGCACGTTGTTTGGGCAACTTGGGTTTTCCTATGTCGGCCCGATAGATGGCCATGATATGGAGCAACTTTTAAGTGTTCTGCGCACAACAAAAAAACGCGCAACAGGTCCGATGTTGATCCATGTCCTGACTAAAAAAGGTAAAGGTTATGCCCCTGCAGAAGCCTCTGATGACAAGTATCACGGGGTCAGCAAATTTGATGTGGTTTCCGGTAAACAGCATAAAGCCAAATCCAATGCGCCAAGCTACACACGGGTGTTTGCGGATAGCCTGATAAAAGAAGCAGCCCATGACGATAAAATTGTGGCTGTTACAGCCGCTATGCCTGATGGCACGGGATTAGATCTGTTTGCTGAGCGGTTTCCAAGCAGGTGCTTTGATGTCGGTATTGCTGAACAGCACGGTGTTACATTTTGTGCAGGTTTGGCCGCAGGGGGGATGAAACCGTTTTGCACGATGTATTCCACATTTTTGCAACGTGGTTATGATCAAGTGGTTCATGATGTGGCCATCCAGCGTTTGCCGGTACGTTTCGCGATAGACCGCGCTGGCTTGGTTGGGGCTGACGGTGCGACCCATGCGGGCAGTTTTGATATAGCTTTCCTGGCCAATTTGCCTGATTTCGTCGTGATGGCCGCGGCGGACGAAGCTGAACTTGTACATATGGTTGCAACCGCTGCATCGATTGATGACCGTCCCAGTGCGTTTCGATATCCGCGCGGTGAAGGTGTCGGTGTTGAAATTCCTGAAAAAGGTGAGATTTTAACAATCGGTAAAGGCCGCATGATCCAAAAAGGCGCCCGTGTTGCGATCCTGTCATTCGGGACGCGTTTGCAGGAAGTCATGAAAGCGTCTGAAAGCCTGGCTGCAAAAGGTATCACACCGACCGTGGCAGATGCGCGTTTTGCCAAGCCGCTGGACACAGATTTGATCATTGAACTGGCCACATCACACGAGGCTATGATCACAATAGAAGAAGGCGCTGTCGGTGGTTTTGGCAGCCATGTCATGCAGTTTATGACTGAAAGCGGCTTGCTGGATACAGGTTTTAAGCTGCGCTCTATGGTTTTACCGGATGTCTTTATTCATCACAACACACCTGAAACGATGTACGATATTGCCGGAATGAACGCCGAACATATCGAGGCTAAGGTTCTGGATATTCTTGGTGTCGCCAGCTTAGTCAAGCGGGCATAATATTTAAGACCGCGCCAATGTAAACTGGGCAACCAGTTCAACATGTGAAGACCATCGGAACTGATCGATAACCTGCACCCAATCCAATGCGTAACCGCCTTTGATCAGGGTTTTTGCATCACGTGAAAAAGTAGCAGGGTTGCATGATACAAACGATATTTTCTTGATATTTGATTGTGCTAAAATCTTGGTTTGTTCCAGTGCTCCTGCACGCGGAGGATCAACAACAACGCCATCAAATCCTTTGAGTTCATCCAGTAACAAGGGGCGATAGAACAAATCACGTGCTTCTGTTGTAACATCTTTTGTACCGGTTGCTTGGCGCCACGCCGTAACCAGTGCGTCCAACATTTCGGGTGCAAATTCGACGGCATGGACTTCTGAATGTTGTGAAAGTGGAAGTGTGAAAGTACCCGAGCCGCTGAATAAATCAAGCACACGCTTACATCCGGTGAGAGTTTCAACTGATGCAGATACCATTGCTGCTTCGCCCTGCGGTGTTGCCTGTAAAAACGAACCGGCGGGCGGGATTACATGGGCGGTTCCGAATTTTTGGATGGGTGGTTTAAGTTGGGCTAAAACCTCGCCATTCCAACTAATTCTTGCAAACCCGTGTATGGCGCACAGCTGTGCCAATGTTTCTGTTTGTTTCGGTTCAAGGTCCTTGGCATCGGTTATATCCACGTCCAAGCCGTTTTCCGAGACAGTCGCGCTGATACGAATTTCGGTTTTTCGCGAACAGCCAAGTTTTGCAATTTCGCGAAAAGCATCAAAGCCCTGCATGATTTGCGGGTGCATCAACGGGCATTCCAACAGATCGATCAAAATATCTGAATGTTGTTTATGAAATCCGATCTCGGCGGATTTTTTCGTACGCTTTGCTGAAAAAACAGCGCGTCTGCGGCTGTTCGGTGGAGAGACCTGAATAGAACGAAATGTTGTTTCTATGTAATTTAACGAAAGTGTATCTTTCACCAACTGTGTCTTCCAGTCGGCCAAAAAAGCATCATTTGCATGTTGTAAAATACAACCACCGCATTTTTTGAAATGCCGGCAAGCGGGCTTAATCCGCGTCTGTACAGGTTCCAGAATGCGCGCATCATTGCAGATGCCGTTTGCTATATTCCCCTCTGCAGTCTCACCCGGCAGCGTATAGGGAATAAAAATATCCGCATTGCGGACAGTTGCAATACCGTCACCTTGCCAGCTTAGTCGATCTATTTTGAATTTCTCGCTCATGTCGGCGGCATACTTGAAAACGGGCAGTACGGAAAGGGTTACATCAGTTCAATGCCAACAAATCACCTTTGGAAAGGCGCAGGCCGGAATCCACCCATGCTTTTTCTAACCTTTTAAGCTCGGCGCCCAGTTCAGGACCACTAAATCCATCCCCCAGATCGATGGCAGCAATTGGGAATTTTGCTTTTGCACCTACAGTTAATTCCTTCTGTAAATCTGCTGGCAACGGGGTTCCCAAGTGTGCGCATAGTACCAATGTTGCATCACGGCCTGCTTCAAGGCCCAACTTGTAAGCGGCAATTCTCGGGGGGTAGGCTTCCGAAACAACTGTGCGCATTTCGGTTAACAGCTGGGCTTCGTGTTTACTTAACCGCAACGCATTTTTTACGCCCTGCCCACCAAGTGCCAGAAGCCTGCGCATCCAATCAGGGGATAAGTTTGCTGTGTTTTCTAGATGGACAAGGGGTGCAATTGAATTTGGGTCTGTGCCAACAATAACACGGTGCATCACGCCTGTTTGTACCATTGCTGCAATACTTGGGGCAGGGTTCTCCGCCGCCAGAAGTTTACGCATTTCATGGCCGATACGCTCTTTTGAAAGGCTATCGATACCGTCCAGATTTTGCGCACAGGCGTCTAGAGCCTCGGCGTCAATCCCGGTTTCTGGATTGCCATAAAGTGCATGAAACCTGAAAAACCGTAAAATGCGTAAATAATCTTCGCGTATGCGGTCCGTTGGGTTTTCAATAAATCGAACGCGCCCAGCCTGTAAATCATCCAAGCCTCCCAATGGATCAAATATTGTACCATCCAAATCTGCATAAAGGGCGTTCATTGTGAAATCGCGACGCTTTGCATCGTCTTCTATGGATGTTGAAAACGAAACAACGGCACGGCGCCCATCTGTTTGAACATCTTTGCGAAAAGTAGTGACTTCTACTGTTTGTCCATCAATAACAAATGTAATAGTGCCGTGTTCGATGCCGGTGGGGATCGCACGTAAATCGCTATTCTCTGCCAGCTTCATAACTGTTTCAGGCAGGGCACTTGTTGCCAAATCGATATCCGTAAACGGTTTATTCAGCAATGTATTGCGGACACAACCGCCAACAAAATACACCTTATAACCGGCATGTTCCAAAAGAGTAAATACGGCTATCGGGCCACTGGATTGCAACCAATCAGCTTTAATACGCATCTTTTCGCTCCAGTATGTCTGCTAACATTCGCAACATCCGCGCTGTGGCACCCCAGATATAATATGGGCCGTATGGTACTGTAAAGTATTGCCGCCTGTTCCCCAACCACATGCGCCCTTCGATCAGATAATTGGAAGGATCCAGTAAATGTTCAAGTGGGGCCGTAAAAATCTCGGCTACTTCCTCTGACAGGATATGTGGTGTGAAATCCGGCGGGATCAAACCAACGTATGGGTGAACCAGAAATGATGTGACAGTAATATGTTTTGGTAACGCGCCAATAATTTGCACATCCGTTTGTGCTAGCCCGATTTCCTCTTCCGCTTCGCGTAATGCAGTATGTTGAAATGATGTATCAGTTTCGTCCTGTTTTCCGCCAGGAAAAGAGATTTGCCCCGGATGATGGCGTAATCTGGAAGAACGTTTGGTGAAAACTACATCCAGTCCGTTCTTTCCCAGAACGATCGGGATTAAAACTGCGGCATCGCGTAGTTTTTGCGTATCAAGAGGTTGTTGTTCAGGATTGAGATCAAAGTCAGATGATGTTGTGGTATTTTCAACATTGCGCAATGCGCTTTCTATTGCGTCAATTTTTGTTTTGTACCGTTTCATAACATGTTCATGGCCCAGAGACGGGCTTACTGCAAGGGTTTGAAAACCTAAACCTTTGCATCAAACCCTAAAGTTTTTGGATCAAGTTCGTAATGTTCTCCGCAAAATTGGCAGTCAGCGGTGACCATTCCATTTTCGGCTGTCATCTTTTCGATGTCTTTTGCAGAATACATGGACATGGTAGAGCGCACTTTATCCGGCCCGCATGAACATCCGAATTCTACAGGTTGAATAGGGAAAACACGCGGCTGATCTTCCAGATAGAGACGTTTAAGCAATGTTTCCGGAGAGATATATGGCCCGACCAGCTCGGTTTCATCAATCGTTTGCAGGTGCATGATGGCCCTGTTCCAGCCATCTTCGCGGTCTTCCGGCACCAGATCATCCGCTTGTAAAATTGCCATTGATTCTGTGGCGTCGGATGTTGCGGTAAAGGGGGATGCTTTTGGCATCATTTGCACCATAACGCCGCCCGCGCGCCAGTTATTTATTTCGTTAGCAGTGGATGATTGAGCAACAGAAATTGCAAATTCGGTTGGTAGTTGCTCTGATTGTGCAAAATATGTGCTGGCACAAGCCGCCAATGACCCACCTTCAAGCGGTGTCACGCCCTGATATGGCTGCATGTCTGTGCCTTGGTCAATAAGGATGCCAAAAATGCCTTTGCCGATTTTTTCAAAAGCAGTCCCGTTATCTGTTGCCAGGCGCGTTTCATCAAAGCTGGCATAGGCGCGAATACGGGCTGGTTCACCATCGCTCTGGGGCCCGTAGTAATCGGTTGCCAGAATTCGAATGGGGCCATCGCCACGAATTTGCAGTGATAATTTCCAACGTAATTTTATCGTAGGGCCAATGAGCGCTGTCAAAATCACGGCTTCTGCCAGGATAGCGGATACCTCTAGCGGGTAGTTGTGCTGGCCCAATATTGTATTCAGCAATCCATCAAGACGTGCAACGCGTCCACGTATATCGGTTCTGTCCAACTGGAAGGGCAGGATTGTGTCATCCCATTCTATTTTTGCTTCAATATCAGACATTACAAACCCACATTTTTTTGTCCCCATAAGACGTTTTGGCACAAAGGGCAATTCCAAGCTGTTATTTGCGATCAATTGGGTTATGTCAAAAGAATGAGACGCTATGGCCAATCCGTTAAATCTGACGTGCAATACCGGCACCGGCCCGGTGCCTATGGTATAATAATGCGTTCAGGTCAGGTTTTGTTGACCCAAGAGAATTTGACAGATGTAGAAATACAACTGCCTGGTGGCGGTATTGATGCAGGTGAAACAGCTCTTCAAGCCTTGCACCGCGAATGCCTGGAAGAAACCGGTTGGAAGGTACAAATCGACCGCCGTTTGGGTGCTTATCAGCGGTTTACATTTATGTCAGATTACGGGTTTTGGGCGCAAAAAATCTGTCATATCTATATTTGTCGCCCGGTTTACAAATTACAGGATCCCATAGAGCCTTTTCACACCACAATATGGGCCGATGCAAATGATGCTGTTAACCTTTTGACCAATGAAGGCGACCGTGATTTCCTTGCCGCAGTTTTGAAAACTTATTGATCAGCCACCTTTGAAATCATCACCCAGTCTTTCAACCCACCGAAATGTGAAAATTTTGATGGTATGTCCTCCAATCTTTTAACAGGCAGGGCTGAAAAAGGTTTATATTTGCCTGCGAACGGAGATACAGCTTTTTCTGAAATGTCCTGAAGGGCGCATAAAATGCGTTCTGCTTTGTTTTCACGCTCATATTTCAGGATGAATCCGTCATTCTTGTCGGGTAGCCTTCTGGAATAACGGCTTGATACCCGAAACAGCATATTTGGGTCTTTCGGTAGAATTTGCACAACATCTCCATCCCCTGATTGATGGTAACAATATAAAAATCCAGATGCATTTGATTTAAGGTTTACTGTAAATACATCATTTATCCGATAAGCAGTTTTCGTACTGCTTATGGTTAGATTTTTCGTAGTAGAGGTACGGGTTTTCGGTTTTGATGGAAACTCTGCATTTGTCAATTTATTATCAGGATGGTTCCATCCGTTGACCGGGTAATCATTAGATTCTTGAACCAAACGTGTATATACGTCGTAGTTCAGATCGCCAGTTGCAATTAAATCTTTATCGGCCTGAAATTTTGAAAGCGCTTTATGCGTTTTCAAATCCATCCGCCCGTTCGGTTGACCAGTATAATACCCAAGTCCGGATAACATTTTTTGCGTTTTGGAAATTGATATATTATTAGGTGTCGCGATAAATTTATTACGTTTATTATTTTCCAGTTTTTCATTGGTCGGCTCGATATTTAAACATTGCCAGTAAGGAACTTTTGCATGTCGGCCCAACAATTCTATCGCGCCCAGTTCTATTAGATTTCGGACAGCCTGACCGATGCTTTCAACACGGTTAAACGAGAATGACATATCATATCCGGTTAATTTTATCAGTCCCGAAGCACCTGATCCAAACGCCTTGTTTGTTACGACCATTGAATTGGCAACTGACCCACCTGGCAAAACTGTTTTATCCGGGTAAGAAACAAGATGCAGATCAACCGAGACTATTGAAACACCTTTTTTGAAGCTAGGCGATAGGGTTTCCAGCGCACCATTGTTGATCGTCAGCGGGTGCGGCGCATTTGTGAAATCCAAATCTATATTTACATTGTCATTCAAGGTATTTGTATCGACTTGAGTAATGGCGCCGCGAAAATAAAATTTGGGCTTTTCCTGATCCTCGGTAGGAGAAAGTAATATCAATTGGCCGAAATCTTTTGAAAACGATTGATCCAGAAATATATAGGATCCGCTTTTAATATTCATGTGATTAATCGCATTAAGCAGCATTTCATCAGCGCCAACGAAAGTTTTCTTTGAAAGATCATTAATGACTGTCGACGAAATCAAAATGCGTGGCCGCTTGGCGTTTGCCAACATATTATCCATACATCGCAAAGATGCGCTAAAGGATGTAAGGTTTCGAACTGGCCTATTATTGGGTTGTGCGATATTTTTCGCTAATGGCGCATTCAAACTTGCACATGCAGAAATCCCAATCAAACAAATCAGCTTTGATATATATCGATAAAATCTGACAATATGCAGGTGTTTCAATGAAAACCTCAGAGTTTTTTATGAATTTGCAGGTATGAAATTGAAAGAGTGTAAATTTTTAAAAACAGTTAGGTTCTATTCCCTGAGAATTCGAATAAAATTGCAGATA
>JAJFHY010000168.1 GCA_021775375.1 Amylibacter sp.
GCTATAGCAAGGCAAACAAGATTAGGAAGACCCATGTCAGCCCACGGCACCCCCATCCCGATGACATCCCGCAAAGGCGGCCCGCTTAAGGGTACGGCTGAAATTCCGGGTGATAAATCCGTGTCGCACCGCTCTTTGATATTAGGTGCACTGGCGGTTGGTGAGACTAGGATCAGTGGCCTGTTGGAAGGTAACGATATTCTGGACACGGCCAAAGCCATGACTGCCCTTGGCGCAGATGTGGAACGTGTGGGTAATGGTGAATGGCGTGTGAACGGTGTTGGTGTAGGCGGTTTTGCCGAGCCAGAGGATGTGATTGATTGCGGTAACGCAGGCACCGGTGTTCGCCTGATAATGGGCGCGGTTTCAACCAGCCCGATCACAGTGACGTTTACAGGCGATGCATCCTTGCGATCACGCCCGATGGGCCGGATCACTGACCCCTTGGCACTGTTCGGGGCCAGGGCGGTTGGGCGTGCAAACGGGTTGTTGCCGCTGACACTTGTCGGCGCACGCGACCCTATGCCGGTTCGCTATACATCGCCCCATGCATCGGCCCAGATAAAATCGGCGGTATTGCTGGCGGGATTGAATGCACCGGGCAAAACCGTTTTGATTGAAAAAGAAAAAACCCGCGATCATACGGAACGGATGCTGCGCGGGTTTGGTGCGGAAATTGTGATCGTAGAAACAGATGAAGGGTTTGAGATTACTCTGACCGGTCAACCGGAATTGCAACCGCAAACCATTGCGGTACCGCGTGATCCAAGTTCTGCCGCTTTTCCTGTTTGTGCCGCTTTGATTGTGGAAGGTTCGGACATTTTGTTGCCAAACATTGGCCTTAACCCGACACGCGCGGGATTGATTACAACATTGCAGGAAATGGGTGCGAATATCACACTCGAAAACAGCCGTGAAGAGGGCGGCGAACCTGTTGCTGACTTACGGGTTAAGGCCAGTAAGTTAACCGGCATTGAAGTGCCACCTGAACGTGCCCCTTCGATGATCGATGAATACCCGATCCTGTCGGCTGTTGCGGCTTTTGCCAGCGGTAAAACTGTAATGCGCGGGATTAAGGAATTACGGGTCAAAGAATGTGATCGCATTGATGCGATGGCACGTGGTCTGGAAACCATGGGCGTGACGATTGAAGAGGGCGACGATTATCTGATCGTGCACGGACAAGACGGTGAAGTCAAAGGCGGTGGTACAGCCGCGACATTCTTTGATCATCGCATCGGCATGTCATTTCTGTGCATGGGGTTGGCAACGCAACACCCTGTCAGTATCGATGATGGGGCGGCAATTGCGACCAGTTTCCCAATTTTTGAAAGCCTTATGAAAGACTTAGGTGCAAGCATCGCGCGGAGTAACAAGTGAGCTTTACCGTTGCAATAGACGGCCCCGCGGCCTCTGGCAAAGGCACGATTTCGCGTGCTATTGCCCAGCATTTTGGCTTTGCGCATCTTGATACGGGGCTTTTATATCGTGCTGTAGGCAAAAAAGCATTGGCGCTCGGGGACGGTCCTGAAATTGCTGTGCAGATAGCGCGGGAATTGACAGCAGAGGATCTGAACAGCGATGATTTGCGTACAGCCGAGGTCGCGGTGGCTGCAAGTAAGGTTGCGAGCATTCCAGAGGTCAGGTCAGCACTTGTTGACTTTCAGAAAACATTTGCAAAACAGCAGGGCGGAGCAATTTTGGACGGGCGTGATATTGGCACGGTTATTTGTCCAAATGCAGAGGTGAAGCTGTTTGTGATTGCCAATGCAAAAGTACGTGCGCGCAGGCGTTACAAAGAGCTATCCGAAAAGGGTGAAAAAATCACAGAATTACAGGTTTTAAATGATATTCAAGCCCGTGATGCCCGTGATGCCGGCCGTGATACGGCCCCCATGGTTGCTGCACCTGATGCGTTGGTTCTTGATACATCTGAAATGTCTATCGCACAGGCAATAGCGGCTGCATTGGCGGCTATTGAAGGTAAACTCTCTTTGACCGCCAACGGCTTGGATTAAACCGTTGGGGTTTTGCGATGGTATTTCAAATTATGTATAAAGACTGCCGGTTTTAGTCGCTAAAAAATCTTCCAGCCGAACGTCTTCTTGCTTTAAGAAACCGCTGTTTGGTAATTTTCCGTCACGTACCATTTCTATGATAGCCACAACTGACCCTGCAGTGGTCCACGCGATTGCGGTTTGTTTTTTACCTGCAATTTCTATCGGGCGATAGCCACGCACGAATTCCTTGCGTTGCAAACGACCGTCGATTTCGCCCTCTGCGGCAACATGAATATAAACGATATCATCTTCGACCGGTGGCTTGGCATTGACCAGAATTTCCCCGGCTTGCGCCCGGTTCTCACGCATTAACAGCTCATGAAAAAAGAAATTCATCAATTTCATATGACCCGGATAACGCATTGTTTTATAGTCGATGTTATCAACTTCCCCCAAATAAGTTTCGCACATGGTGCCCAGACCGCCAGACGTGGTAAAGGCTTCCAGCTGCATCCCGTCGATATATAGCGTTTCGTGCCATTCCATCGCGGACACCCATTTACGCACACCCTCTTCGATGACTTCGCAATCATTCAGATACTCGTTCACCACACCTTCGGGTGACCAGTTGAAAGCATATCCCAACAGGCCCGTGGGGTGTTGCGGCAATGCCCCGACGCGCATTCTGATCGAACGGCATTTATCAAACATTGCGATATGCGATGCGCCGACAATCCCGATAAAACCGGGTGCCAACCCGCATTGCGGCGCCATCAAACCCTTTGCGTTTGTGCTCATCTCGATGATTGCATTTGTGGTTGGTACATCTTCGGTTAAATCGAAATAGTGAATACCTGCATTATGTGCCGCTGACGCTACACCAATGTTCAGATGAAACGGAAGGCACGACAGGATGGCGTCAACCTTGCCAAACGCATCCGCAAGTGCTGCGGGTGATGTTAGGTCAATGTTATCAACCGTGAAAGGCAGTTTTTCATGCGGGGCGTGCATGTCATATCCGGTGACATTGAAACCTGCGTCGAATAAAAGTTTGGCTGCCAAAGTGCCGACTTTGCCAAGTCCAAGCACGGCAATATTTTTAAAAGTCATGATTTGGTTCGCTTCTTAGATGTCAAACTTGATGCCCTGCGCCAGTGGCAGGTCACGGGAATAGTTGATGGTATTGGTTTGGCGGCGCATATAACCGCGCCATGCGTCAGAGCCGGACTCGCGTCCGCCGCCGGTGTCTTTTTCACCACCGAACGCACCACCGATTTCAGCCCCAGAGGGCCCGATATTGACATTGGCAATCCCGCAATCAGAACCGGAGGCCGATAGGAAATACTCGGTTTCACGCACATCTGTCGAGAAGATACATGAAGACAGGCCTTGCGGTACTGCGTTCTGGATAGCAATCGCCTGATCCAGATCTGTGTATTTCAGTACATACAGGATCGGCGCGAATGTTTCATGTTTCACGATATCGGTTTGCCCCGGCATTTCAACAATAGCAGGTGTCACATAAGCCGCATCGGGGTAGGTGTCTTTGTGAATATGCACACCACCATGAACCGTGCCGCCATCAGCAGCGGCCTGTTGCAAAGCACTGTCCATTCCGCCCAATGCCTGCGCATCAATCAACGGGCCCACAAGGGTACCGTCTTTCAATGGGTTACCAATTTGCAATCCATCATATGCGGCTTTCAGGCGTGGTACTAATTGGTCGTAAATACTTTCGTGTACGAT
>JAJFHY010000169.1 GCA_021775375.1 Amylibacter sp.
ATAGGATAGAAGCGCTTGAATGCAAAACAAGTTTTTGATCAACCTGTTGAAATAGTTTTTGCGTCAAATGATTCGCTGCCACTCTTATCGGAAACACGCCATGCCACCGGTTGACACCACAACACCCACAAGAAACTTTGTGTTCTTGCTGCTTGATCAGTTTTCACTGATCGCGTTTACGACCGCGATTGAGCCCCTTCGGCTGGCTAACAGATACCACGGTAAAAACTATTATTCATGGACATTGCTGAATGAAACCGGTGACATGGCCGTATGTTCCAATGGCGTCGGGATCAGAATGGATGGCACTTTGGGTGACTTTAACCGTAATGACGTAATTCTTGTTTGCGGCGGCATTAATATCAAAAAGAACACGACCAAACCTGTCTTAAACTGGTTGCGACGTGAAGCACGTAAAGGTTTAGCCGTTGGCGGGCTATGCACCGCGTCCTACACCTTGGCAGCAGCCGGACTGTTGCAAGGCAAAAAATGCACTATTCACTGGGAAAACTACGACAGCTTTGAAGAAGAATTCCCGGATGTCGAGCTTGTCAAAAGCGTGTTCACAATGGACGGCAACCGTTTTTCATCCGCTGGTGGCATGGCATCTGTTGATTTGATGTTGAAAATCATCTCGAATGACCATGGACAAGACCTGACAAATTGGGTTGCAGATCAAATGATCTACAACTCCATGCGCACCGAAAATGATGAACCGCGCCTGTCAATTCCAACACGCATCGGCGTGCGGCATCCAAAACTGTCCAAAGTCATCCAGATGATGGAAAAAAATATCGAAGAGCCGATTTCACCCTCGACGCTGGCCACGGATGTAGGCATGTCGACACGCCAGCTAGAGCGGTTATTTCGCCGTTATCTGGACCGCTCGCCGAAACGCTACTACATGGAATTGCGCCTGCAAAAAGCCCGTAACCTGTTGATGCAAACCGATATGTCAGTGATCAATGTCGCCCTTGCTTGCGGCTTTTCATCGCCATCCCATTTTTCCAAATGCTACCGCGCACAATATGAAACCACGCCCTACCGAGAACGTGGAACCATTCCCACGCGGTAACGAAATTTAAAAGGACCCTCTGATGAAAACCACTACGAAAGTCTGTATCATCGGAGGCGGCGTTGTTGGCTGTTCCGTACTTTATCACCTGACGAAACTGGGTTGGTCCGACGTGATGCTGGTGGAACGATCAGAGCTGACATCGGGCTCTACTTGGCACGCGGCTGGCGGCTTTCACACACTCAATGGCGACACAAATATGGCCGCTTTGCAGGGCTATACCATTCGTCTGTATAAAGAACTGGAAGAACTGACAGGCATGTCCTGCGGGTTGCACCATGTCGGCGGGGTCACCTTGGCCGACACGCCCGAGCGTATGGATATGATGCTGGCCGAACGCGCCAAACACCGCTTTATGGGGCTTAATACCGAAATAGTAACCCCCGAGGAAATTCAAAAACTCTCACCCATCACCAATGTGGACGGTGTCATCGGCGGGCTTTATGACCCATTGGACGGCCACCTTGATCCGTCCGGTACGACACATGCTTACGCCAAGGCTGCGCGGATGGGGGGTGCGGAAATTGTGCTGCATAATCCGGTGATAGAAACCAACCAACGCCCCGACGGCACATGGGATGTGGTCACCAAACTGGGCACCATCCACGCTGAACACATCGTCAATGCAGGCGGGCTTTGGGCCCGAGAACTAGGTGCCATGGCAGGTGTATATCTACCGTTGCACCCGATGGAACACCAATACCTTGTCACCGAGGAAACACCCGAGGTTTATGAGCGTGATCATGAACTGCCGCATGTGATGGACCCGGGCGGCGAAAGTTACCTGCGCCAAGAAGGTCGCGGAATTTGCATCGGGTTTTATGAACAGGCTTGCGATCCATGGGCCGTTAGCGGCACACCTGCCGATTTTGGCCATGAGTTGCTGGAAAACAAACTCGATCGCATCTCGGACAGCGTTGAATTTGCCTTCAACCGCTTCCCCGTGTTGCAACGTGCAGGCATCAAAACCATCATCAACGGCCCGTTTACATTCGCCCCTGACGGCAACCCGCTTGTCGGTCCCGTCCCCGGTCTGCGCAATTACTGGTCGGCCTGCGGTGTGATGGCAGGCTTTTCCCAAGGTGGCGGTGTCGGCCTCAGCTTGGCCCAATGGATGATCGACGGCGAAGCCGAACGCGATGTAGCGGCCATGGATGTCGCCCGTTTCGGTGATTGGATCAGCGCTGATTACACACGGCCTAAAGTGGTCGAAAACTACCAACGCCGCTTTTCAGTGTCTTACCCCAACGAAGAACTGCCTGTAGCGCGTGAATGGAACACGACACCAATGTACGACACATGGGCAGAACAAGGCGCTGTGTTCGGCGCACAATACGGCATGGAAGTCGCCAATTATTTCGCCACCCCCGATGAAGCAGATTATGAAACCCCAACATTCCGCCGCTCGAACGCTTTTAACGCAACAGCCCGCGAGGTCATGGCCGTGCGCAATTCCGTCGGTATCAACGAGGTGCATAATTTCGGCAAATACCGCATAACGGGCACTGATGCACGCGGTTGGCTTGACCGCATCATGGCGGGCCGCATCCCCAAACCGGGGCGTATTGCACTGAACCCGATGCTGTCACCCAAGGGCAAACTTATCGGCGATTTCACCGTTTCTTGCTTAAGTGAAACCGAATTTCTGTTGACCGCGTCATTCGGGATGCAAGCCATTCATATGCGCTGGTTTGAACAACACGGCGTGGACGGCATCACCATTGAGAACATCTCAACCGCCCGCATCGGCTTTCAGATATCAGGCCCCAATGCACGCAAAGTCCTGTCAGCCTGCACAATGGACGATGTAAGTCATGAAAATTTCAAATTCCTTGATGTGCGCGAGGTACAACTGGGCCGCCTGAAAGCACTGGTGCAACGCGTCAGCTACACCGGTGATTTGGGCTATGAGATTTATGTTGATGCCGCTGAACAGTTGAAACTCTACAAAATCCTTACCCACACGGGTCGGGCCTATAACATGAAACCTTTTGGCATGCGCGCAATGATGTCCCTGCGACTGGACAAATTCTTTGGCTCTTGGGGATCGGAATTCTGCCCCGATTACACACCGCTGGAAACAGGCATGGATCGCTTCATGGCTTACGATAAACCGACCGATTACCTCGGCAAAGCCGCAGCCTTGGCTGAACGCGCAGCAGGTGCTACCCGCAAGCTTTGCACCTTTGAGGTAGAAGTCGATGACGCCGATGTTATAGGCTATGAACCGATTTGGCTGGACGGAAAAGTCGTTGGCTTTTGCACATCGGGCGGCTATTCGCACTATGCGAAAAAGTCTATCGCTTTTGGCTTTGTCCCTACAGATCAGATCAAACCCGATCTGGCGGTGGACATCGAGATTTTAGGCGAAATGCGCCCGGCCAAACGCATAGAACAGGTACTGTTTGATCCCGAAAGCAGCCGAATGCGGTGTTAATACGGACTTTTCCAATGCTGCAGACAGGCATAAGCTGATCTGTATATAGGGAGAATATCATGATAGCAGGACGTAACGCCGTTATAACAGGATCCACCAGTGGCATTGGTCGCGGAATTGCCCTGAAACTTGCGTCTGAAGGGGCGCGCGTGATGATCAACGGCTTTGGTGATGAAGCGGATATTGCCACGCTTCTGATCGAGCTTGAAAAACTCTCGGGTAAAAAACCGATCTATTCCCCTGCCGATATGTCTGATCCTGAACAAATCGAAGCCATGATGCGGTTGGCTGAAAATGAACTCGGCGGCGTTGACATCATGATGAACAACGCCGGCATTCAATTTGTCTCCCCCATTGAAGATTTCCCCACCGATAAGTGGAACCAGATCATCGCAATCAACCTCACGTCGGCCTTTCACACCACAAAAGCGGTTATCGCTGGCATGAAAGCGCGTGGCTGGGGGCGCATTATCAATTTGGCATCGGCCCATTCACTGGTCGCCTCGCCCTATAAATCCGCTTATGTCGCCGCCAAACACGGTATCGCAGGCCTGACCAAAACCGTGGCCTTGGAAACCGCGGAATTTGGCATAACCGTCAACGCGGTATCACCGGGATATGTGCTGACCCCCCTAGTTGAAGCCCAAATTCCCGCGACGGCAAAAGCACGCGGCATATCAGAAAAAGACGTCATCCAAACCGTCATGCTTTCCAATCAACCGACCCGGAAATTCGTGGAAATAGACGATGTTGCAGCTACAGTCGCCTTCCTGTGCTCCGACTCTGCCAAGGGTATAACGGGCAGCAATATAACCGTAGACGGCGGATGGACGGCGCAATAATAGCAAAACTTATACGCATTCCCTTGTCCAAAATCCCTTGCAAACTTTATACAATCTGTGATTGTACTGAACACCTATAGTGTATAATTTTATTAGAATAAACTAAGGATCAATTTTGTTTAAGACATTGGGAAAACGTATTTTTAAATGGGTTGGGTATATATTCTGCGCCTGCACCGCCTTGGGTTTAGCAGTCTATGCAATATTCATGGCGCTGGAGGCAGCAAAATCAGGCACACCCCTGATCCTGATATTAAAAGCCATAATGGCTACCGGCATAGCCGGTTTTTTGGCATGGAACGCGCGGCAGCTTTTAACTGACAGGTTTACGTCAAGCGACCAAGAGCGCCATTTTCGCAAGAGCGCGCCTCCGCATTTTCGCAAGAGCACGTCACTGCAAAAACCGACACCACAAAAACCACCCCCGCAAAAACTGGCCAAAAAAGACCTAAAACCGATCATTATCGATGGCAACAATGTTTTCCTGCGAGGCGATCCAAATACTATGCCCCTGCACATGATGGTCAAAACATTAGACACTATGGGCCACTTTGTTCATGTGTTTTTTGACGCAAATATTTACTATGTGATGCGCAATAATGATATCATGCTTTCGGGACGGGGCAATCATCATACACAGGTAGCTGCAGCCTTTGGTCTTCCACCCGATATGATAACAATTGTACCGGCAGGCAGCCAAGCCGATCATTTTATCATACCCCATGCGCAGCAAAATGGCGGCACCATCATTTCAAATGACCGGTTCAAGGAATTTAAAGAAACCCACCCATGGCTCAACACATCAGGTCGCTTGGCCAAGTTTGATGTGATTAATGAACAGCTGTCCGTTCCGAACCTCGCTCTGAATGTATCCCTGCGATAGCGCCTTGTTGGGTGCAGTTACACCCGATTTACTGTGGCACCATGCGGTATAATACCCCGTCCCCAACTGCCAGAAAATAGATCGACCCGTCAGGGGCTTCACGTATATCGCGGATACGTTCAAAGCTGTCCTTGAACAGACGTTCTTCCCCCAGTATCCGATCCCCTGCCCGGTCAAGTCTCGAAATCAGATCGAACTTCAATGATCCCACAAAAATGTCACCCTTCCACTGGGGCCAGAGCTTTCCCGAATAGATCATCATACCGGAAGGTGCGATCGACGGATCCCAGTAATAAATAGGCTGTTCCATACCAAGCTTATGGGTGCCCGCGCCGATCTTTTTACCCGAATAATGTACGCCATAGGAAATCACCGGCCAACCGTAATTTTTACCTTGTTCGGGTTTGTTTACCTCATCGCCACCCTTGGGCCCGTGTTCCACCGTCCATAAACGCCCCTGCGCATCCAGTGTTGCCGCTTGCGGATTGCGGTGGCCGTGCGAATAAATTGAAATGCCGCCCGCGCGGGTTATGTGCATCACCTTGCCATTATGAACCGACATATCTTGCGCCAAATCCCGCGCGCCGCGATCACCGACTGTGACAAACAACGAACCGTCACGGGCTTCAACCACCCGCGAGCCGAAATGACGCGTCGTGTTAGACCCGTGTAACTGGCGATAAATCACCCGTAAATCGATCAACTGACTGGCGTCCCGTGACAGCCGTGCAACCGCCAAAGCGGTTCCGGCACCACCTTTACGCGGTTCGGCATATGTCAGGAAAACCTCGCGGGTTTTGGTAAAATCACGGGCAACAACCACATCCAGTAATCCGCCCTGCCCTTTGGCTGCAACTTTCGGAACACCGCTGACATGATTGCGCACACCGTCCTTGGCGTGGATCAAAACACCACCGCGCTCGGTGACCAACACAGCACCATCCGGTAAAAAACCGACCGCCCATGGTTGATCAAGCTGATCTATCACAGTGTCTATTCTCACAGCACCTGTGTCGTGCACCAAAACATTCGCCGCCAAAGCTGCATTTGACGGCAAAGCCAAAACCAGTGCCGCAATTATATGTTTACCAGTCGCCGACATTATCCATTGAGGCCCAAGGCTCTACCGGTTGCAAAGGCTCGCCTTTTTGGATCAGCTCGACAGAAATATTGTCGGGTGATTTAATAAACGCAATATGCCCGTCACGTGGCGGGCGGTTGATGACCACGCCTTTATCCATCAAATCGTTACAGGCTTGATAAATATTATCATAATGATAGGCCAAATGGCCCCAGCTGCGGCCGGTTTCCAGAACTTCATCCGAATCCCAATTATATGTCAGCTCCAGCTCTGGTGCATTGTTTGCACGTGCGTTTTCTTCATCCCCCGGGGCTGCCAGAAACACCAGCGTGAACTTACCTGCTGGCACTTCTTTACGATGGGTTTCAATCATACCCAGCTTGTTGCACCAGAAATCCAGAGATGCCTCCAGATCAGTCACACGAACCATTGTGTGGGCAAATTTCATATTATTTCTCCTAAAACGACTTGGCACACATTAGCATTGCATTTCGGCAGGTAAAGGGCTTCGGCTTGCATCGGCATAAGAACGCCACTATTGATTTCTTTACAACCCGCTTTTGATATTGGAATGCACAAATATGACCTTTTACCAAACCATATTTATATCATTCCTAATCGGTATCAGCCTGATCTGGCTGTTTACAAAATTTTTCAAAACCAATGCTGAACAGCCTAAAACATGGCAGCGCCCCCTATTTATTCTGGCAGGTGGCGCCATGGTCGCCCTGATCTTGTGGTTGCTTTTGCAAGTCCTGATAGGCCTGCCAAGTTTGGAACAAACCGTTGATATACCGGGAATATCTCTGGGGTTGCTGATCGCATATGGCTTTCAAAACGCGGTTACTGTCATTCGGGAACGCGCAAAGAACAAGTTCAAATAAGCCGCAGGTCAGAAGGTATGATTAATTAATTCCGCGCGACACATCGCTGCAAACACATTCGATAGCACGTAATTACTATTTCAAAACAGTGCATTACCAAAGAAAAACTAAACCAGTAAACTAGTTTAGTAGTAAAAATACGCCCCATTCCAACCGCAGAAATTATCTGTTAGACCGCGCTTTATGACGCAAGCACAAAAAATACTATCGGTAGCTCCCATGATGGACTGGACTGATCGGCACTGCCGCTATTTCCATCGCCTGATGTCGGCGCATAGTTTGCTTTATTCAGAAATGGTCACTGCCCCTGCCATCATCCACGGCGACCGTGATCGTTTGTTGGGCTTTAATGACGCCGAACACCCCGTTGCCTTGCAACTGGGCGGCTCTGATCCTGCACAACTGGCCCAAGCAACACGTATCGGGTGCGCATACGGTTACGACGAAATCAATATCAACATCGGTTGCCCGTCCGACCGCGTACAATCGGGTAGTTTCGGGGCTTGTCTTATGCAGGAACCTGATTTGGTTGCGGATTGCGTATCTGCTATGATGGACGCAAGCGGTGGCGTTGAAGTCACCGTGAAATGTCGCATCGGTGTCGATGACCAAGACCCGCATATAGTGTTGCCCGACTTCATCACCCGCGTCAAAGCACGCGGGATCAAAACATTCTACATCCACGCCCGCAAAGCTTGGCTTCAGGGCCTAAGCCCAAAGGAAAACCGTGATATCCCCCCCTTGGACTACGCCCTTGTACACCGGATAAAAGCGGAAAATCCTGAATTGAATATTCACATAAATGGTGGAATTACCACATTGGATCAAGCGGTTGAACATCTTGACCACGGCTTGGACGGCGTCATGATCGGCCGCACTGCCTATCACGACCCCGCCACTATTCTGATCAACGCCGACAGCCGCATTTACG
This sequence comes from Amylibacter sp., assembly GCA_021775375.1. Classification (GTDB taxonomy): domain Bacteria; phylum Pseudomonadota; class Alphaproteobacteria; order Rhodobacterales; family Rhodobacteraceae; genus Amylibacter. The sequence goes on from JAJFHY010000169.1 coordinate 8,134, forward strand.
GTGGCACGGATAAAAGAACCATTGAGCAAGCTGTCATAGACATGCTGCCCTATATCGAGAACCACCTTAGTACAGGTGGTCGCCTGAACCAGATCACGCGGCACATGCTGGGTGCCTTTACAGGTCGCGCAGGGGCGCGTCTGTGGCGCCGTATTCTGTCGGAAAGTGCCCATAAAGACGGTGCAGGCCCCGAGTTGGTCGAAACCGCTCTGAATGCTATTAAACAAAAAGCCGCATAAAGGTCTGAATATGCCCGATATGATGACTATCCTACCCATATTTATCCTGCTTATAGCTATAGGTGCCTTTGCAGGTATCCTTGCAGGGCTTTTGGGGATCGGTGGCGGCTTCGTCCTTGTGCCTGTGCTTTACTACGCATTTGCGGGTCTGGGGTACAACTCACCCAAGCTGATGCAAATTTGTTTGGCAACATCACTGGCAACGATTGTATTCACCTCTATGCGTTCAGTTGCCAGCCACCACAAAAGAGGTGCGGTTGACTGGGATATCCTGAAAACATGGGCGCCCGGAATTATGATCGGTGCATTAATCAGCGTGTTTGTGGCGGCGGGCCTGCGCTCTGACACGCTCATGCTGATATTTGGCGGTCTTGCGCTTATCGGTGGTCTTTATATGGCAATCAGCAAGCCTGAATGGCGTCTGGGCGATACAATGCCAACTGGTATCACGCGCGCCATTCTCAGCCCGATACTCGGCTTTTCATCCGTGCTTGCAGGTATTGGTGGCAGCAGCATGGGCATCCCGATCATGACATTGCATGGGCACCCCATTCACCGCGCGGTGGCAACCGCCGCCGGTTTTGGACTGATCATCGCTTTACCCTCGGCCATCGCCTTTCTGCTGACCCCTGTCCCCGATGCGGGTCGCCCGCCATTCAACATAGGTCACGTCAATATCGCGGCATTCATCGTGATCATATCCATGACAATGTTCACAGCACCAATAGGCGCAAAACTAGCCCATTCACTGGACCCGAAACTCTTGAAACGCATGTTTGCGGTTTTCCTGATCCTTGTAGCACTTAACATGCTGCGAAAAGCTTACATTGGATAGGGCGGCCTTTGATACACTGGGTTGGGTAAAACTGCCCTTTGATCCGCGGCTTGCGGCATGGGTGGACAGTATCCAGCCGCAAGCACAACAAGCTATAAACGATCCCGAAAACCGCGCCAACTGGTTGCGCTCGCAAGGCACATGGTTCGTTGGTGTCGATGTTTTGCGTGATTTTGCTCCGCTGACCGGCCCTATTCTAAAAGCCATACAACATGCGATGGGTCAGGATCAGATTGACTTAGGCTTAGGGCAAATATCGGTTTGTACCAAAGGTTATCCTTTACAGGACGCGCATGAAACGACAGCGATGTTCAACTACCGCCGAAAACGCGATTTTGCGCATCTTGACGGGCTAAAAGCGATTGGCCCGAAACGCCAGCGTAAAATGGAGGAGTTCCACGGCTTTATCCTTGGCATCCCTTTGAATAAAACACCCCCGAAAGCCGCTCCTTTCGTAATCTGGGAAGGCTCGCACCTGATTTTTCGTGATATGCTGCAAAAAGCCTATGCAGAACACCCGCCGGAAAAATGGGCAGAGATCGACATCACCAAAATCTACCAACAAACCCGCGCCAAAATTTTTGATACCTGCAAACGGGTAGAAGTCCACGCCAACCCGGGAGAAGCCTATATCGCCCACCGTTTCGCATTACACGGAATGGCCGCATGGAATGATCTGCTGGATGGCCCTGATGAAGGTCGCCAAATAGCCTATTTCAGACCGTACTGGCGGGGGGATTTGCAGGAATGGTTGGAAAATTCAGTTCTCTAATGAACAATACGCAGCCTGATATTTTAACAGTACATCAAAAAATTCATTTGGCCTCGTTTTATCCGACAATTCATATATATTAAAAAGAATTCGATTGCTTTCTCCACTCACAAAATTATCAGCCTCAAGCGCCTCTAGGTAACCTTGAATAGAGTTATCAAGTCTGGAAAAGTCAAAATCGTAATCCGCAACCCGCTGTATATCCTTCGCTTTATATGGTAGTATTGTTGTGAAAATTGACGTTGTGTAATCCCCCTCTAATCCGGAATCATTTTCTGTGTAGAAAAAATTTTTGGGCCGATATGTCTGAAGATTCGTAACCGATAGATCAAATTCTGTTTTGTACTCATACATATTATCCGCAAGCCATATTGGAATAACCATTAAGCTGGCCATGCAGCCATTAACTTCCATTATGTACTTCCTGTCCAAAAACTGCGGAAAAGATTGTACCGTTTCATCTTCTCCGGGCGCAACAGGTACTCTTTCAACCAACCGAACAGAGATCTTCTTAGAAGTAGATAATGCTTTTATCCGCTCCGCCATTTCCAGCTGCAAATTATCTTTTGCTAACGTTGAAGACGCAGAAATCAGGCATAAAGTCGTAATTGTAGAAAGAATTGATTTTAACATATTTTCTCATATTTATAATGGCTTGATGGATTATATATAATATCGAAAGCCCGTAATTCAACCCATGGGAGAGTTTAATAGACCGCTCCTAATCACCCCCGTCGTGACCGCCCGCCTTTGCGTTTCGGCTTTAACATCGGTGCTCGTGCCGGTAGCTCGGCCATAATCGCCAGTCGCTCTTCACGGCTCATCCGTGACCATGCTGCGATCTCGGCGTTGCTGCGATAGCATCCGATACACAGTTTCGCTTCAGGGTGCATAACGCAAACCTTGACGCACGGGCTTTCGCGTTCCTCACGTTTCCAAACCTCATCCATCATCCGCGCCTTATATGTGATAACCGGTCCAACACGCCCTGCAAGATGTAGGACGCTGCCACATTATCTATCACATCCGCCCGCTTTTTGCGTGACATATCCGCCTCTAGTAATGCTCTTTCCGCCGCAACAGTGGACAAGCGCTCATCCCAAAAGAAAATCGGCACCGTAATCCGTGCAGACAAATTCCGCGAAAAAGCACGTGTCGATTGCGCCCGTGGCCCTTCTGATCCATCCATATTCATCGGCAGACCCAACACAATACCCGCTATCTGATTGTCAGCAATCAACCGATCAATCGCATCCGCATCAATCCCGAATTTCTTACGCTTTATGGTCTCGCGCGGGGTTGCCACGGTCTGTAGCCTGTCCGAAATAGCCACGCCAATGGTTTTGGTACCTAAATCCAGCCCCATCAAAGAAGCCGCATTCCCCACCTGCGCTGCGAACGCGTCAATATCGTCGCAAATCTCGCTCAATTGGCAACCTCTGCTGCTTGTGCGGCTTCGCGCAAAATTGCCAAAGCATCCGCATCACCGTCAAAGCTTTCACGCGCCTTGCCCCAAGTGCTCGAGGCCTTGCCCGTCTCACCCAATGTACCATACGCCCTGATCAGTCGCGCCCATTCGGCAGGGGTTCCACCTTCGGTATCCAGACGTTCTGCCAATCCGGCAACCATCCCGCGGATCATTTCCTGACGTTCTTCAGGTGTCATTTCCTTTGCCGCTTCAATCTGTTCGGATGACGGCCCGGGCGCATTTTGATCGGCAATATTAATCCCGGCAGCACGTGCAACAGCCCCTATCTGCCCGCGAATAACCCCGATCCACGGCGCATCCTCCGGGCCTTCTTCCAGTAATCCTGCCCACATTCTGTACGCTACATCGGGGCGCCCGTTCTGGGCCAGTGCCAAGCCTGAATAATACCGCGCGCGTGGGGATTTTGCGTCCATTCTCAAGGACTTGGACAATGCTTCCTCGGCATCTGTAGAAACATACCCGTTCGTCGCCACAATCATATATTCGGCCAAATCCGTATAATCGCTTGCCGTTGCCTTATCGCCCAAAAGCGTGATCACTTTATCTTTGGCCCGCCATGCCGCGCGGATATTTCCTATCCGTGCTTCATGCATCGCCAATAATTTCCAGCCCTCAACATCGTTCGGGTGTTCTTTCATTGTGTCACGCAGCTTTATGACCAACTCCAGATAATCCTCAGGGATACCTTCCAATGCCTTTTCGGCTGTTATCTGAACTTCTGCTTCTATCTGGTTGGGGCGTTGCGCGCGGGCAACCCGTGCCGCTTCAAGCCGCGCCGCCAATGGTTGATCCGGTATTTTCGGACTGCCCACCAAACCATATAATCCCAATGAACCGGCAAACAGAACCAGTGCAATAAACGCCAACAACGGCTTTGATATCTTTTGCTCATTGGCTGCATCTTCGCTTTGCGCACGCTTGTCTGCCGCTAAAATACGGCGCGATATTTCTAACCGTGCTGCATCCGCCTCACCTTCGGACACGACACCGCGCTCCAAATCACTGCTTAAAGACGTTAATTGATCTTTGTACACCTGCACGTCCAACTCAGCGGCTTTCGCCCCCTTTGGCACAGCAAAAAACGCCCGCAGAATGGTAATAACCACGACCAATGTCATGAAAGCTGCAACTGCCCAAACCATCGTATATTCCCAATAAATTCGCCCCTTGCTATCCGAGCTAAACGGTCAGGGAAAGCCTATTTCCGTAAACGCGACATCAGCGCCAACAAAATGTCGTGAAAAACCATAAAAATGCCGCTCTGTGTATCCTTCTGTTGAACCTTTCGTCGCATGAAGGATTCACGTACTGGCAGCTGTTGCCGGAACACGTTATAGTCTTGTTTGACACTTCTTGCCATAGGCCACA
>JAJFHY010000170.1 GCA_021775375.1 Amylibacter sp.
AATCGCCCTGTGTATAGCTACAAACTTTCTATCATCCACTTCTGGTCATTGATTTTCGTCTATATATGGGCAGGCCCGCTCGACGTGCATTACACAGCCTTGCCGGACTGGGCGCAAACACTGGGTATGACATTTTCGATCATGCTATGGATGCCCAGCTGGGGTGGTATGATCAATGGTCTGATGACGTTGAACGGGGCTTGGGACAAGCTGCGCACCGATCCAATTTTACGTATGATGGTGATCAGCCTTGCTTTCTACGGCATGTCCACCTTTGAAGGCCCGATGATGTCGATCAAGGTTGTGAACTCATTGTCACACTATACCGAATGGACAATCGGACATGTGCATTCCGGCGCACTTGGTTGGAACGGTATGATCACATTTGGTGCGCTTTACTACCTGACACCGCGCCTGTGGGGCCGTGAGAAATTGTATAGCATGTCTATGGTCAACTGGCATTTCTGGCTGGCTACAATCGGTATCGTTTTCTATGCCTCTTCCCTATGGGTTGCCGGGATCATGGAAGGTCTGATGTGGCGGGAAGTTGATCCGCAAGGCTTCTTGGTGAACTCATTTGCAGACACTGTTGCAGCCAAGTTCCCTATGTACATTGTACGTGGAACAGGCGGGCTGCTGTATCTAGCAGGTGCTATTATCATGTGTGTAAACCTGTGGCTGACCGCCACAGGGGCAGGCGAACGTAAATCAAATGCAGCTCATGCTGTGCCTGCGGAATAAGGAGTAAAATAATGTCATTCCTGAAACACCACAAGAAGATCGAAACCAATGCAACCCTGCTACTTGTCTTAAGCTTGGGCGTTGTTACTGTCGGCGGTATCGTCGAGATTGCGCCGCTTTTTTACCTTGAAAATACAATCGAGAAAGTTGAAGGGATGCGCCCCTATACGCCGCTGGAACTGGCAGGGCGCAATATCTATGTTCGTGAGGGCTGTTACCTTTGCCACAGCCAAATGATCCGTCCATTACGTGACGAAGTTGAACGTTACGGACATTACTCATTGGCTGTGGAAAGCATCTATGACCATCCATTCCAATGGGGCTCAAAACGCACAGGCCCTGATCTGGCCCGTGTGGGCGCGCGTTATTCCGATGAATGGCATGTAGACCACATGACCGATCCGCGTTCAGTAGTTCCAGAAAGCATCATGCCAACATACGGTTTCCTAAAAGAAACAAAAGTGAAGCCGGAATCCATTCAGGCTGTCTTGGTAGCCAACCGGCGAACAGGCGTTCCGTATACGGATGAAATGATAGAGATGGCGGCTAGCGATTTAGAAGTCCAAGTGGATCCCGATGGTGATTGGGAAGATATGGTTGCGCGATATCCAAAGGCGCAGGTTCGAAACTTTGATGGGCAGGACAGTTTAACCGAAATGGACGCATTGATCGCTTACTTGCAAATGCTTGGCACTTTGGTTGATTTTTCAACCTTCCAGCCTGAAGCCAGTAGATAGGAATATATCAATGGAAACTTATTCTTTTATGCGTGAAATGGCTGACAGTTGGGGGCTTGTGGCCATGATGATTTTTTTCATCATGGTTGTTCTTATGCTGTTTCGTCCGAGTGCAAAAAAACAACACGAAGATGCCTCTATGATACCGTTTCGGGAAACCAAGCCTGATGATGTCGATAACAATAAATCCAACTCAAAATCTGAACAACCGTTGGAGGGTCTGTCATGAGTAAGAAAATTAAACTAAATGACGAAGATTATCCAACCACGGGACATGTATGGGATGGTATTCGCGAATATGATAAGCCCATGCCGCGATGGTGGTTGTACACGTTCTATTTGTGTATAGTTTTTTCCATCGGATACATGATCGCCTATCCAGCAATACCTTTGTTGAATGGTGCGACACCTGGTCTGTTGAAGTATTCAACACGCGGTGAAGTTCAGCAACATATCGATAAGGTGAATGCACAGAATGCCGAAATTGAAGCTAAACTGTTGGCAACACCATTGGAAAGTATTGGGGCAGACGTTGATTTGGCCCGTTTTGCTACAGCAGGTGGCGGAGCGGTCTTTTTGACTTATTGTGCTCAATGCCACGGTGCAGGTGCGCAAGGGGCAAAAGGCTATCCAAACCTTCAGGATGATCAATGGCTTTGGGGTGGCGACTTGGAAGCAATAGCAACAACAATTCGTCATGGTATACGTAATGATACGGATGAAGATACGCGATTTTCTCAGATGCCGAAATTCGGTGAGATACTGGAAAGCGAAGAAATCAATTCTTTGGCTAACTATGTCTTGAAGGTTTCAAATCAGGAACACGATGCATCACTGGCAGCAACTGGCAATGCATTGTTCGCAGATAACTGTGCGGCCTGCCACGGTGAAACTGCAACCGGCGACCGTGAACAAGGTGCACCAGATTTGACAGATGCGATATGGCTTTACGGCGGCGATCTTGAAACGATCACGCAAACCATAACAAACAGCCGCTTTGGTGTAATGCCAGCTTGGCAGGGACGCATCACGGATGCACAGATAAAACAAGTAACCTTCTACGTTCACCAACTTGGTGGCGGAGAATAACACACGTATAAAAACAATTACCACCAGCCATAGTCCTGTTCAGATCTAAGCTGGTGGTCACTATTTTGGCCTTATCCGATATTGTGATACACTGGCTTCTATCTGGACAATTACTTTTGAACAGGACAATCGGTCAAACATATGACAACCCAGCAGACTGAGCCCCCCAAACTATTTGAAGCCGGTGAGCCGGTCTTTCCCCAACGTGTCTCTGGTTGGTTTCGGCGCCTGAAATGGTGGCTGATGGGTTTTACCCTTAGTATTTACTATATCACGCCATGGATACGTTGGGACAGAGGGGCCAATTTACCGGATCAGGCTGTTTTAATCGATTTGGCAAATGCGCGGTTCTATTTTTTCTGGATCGAGATTTGGCCGCACGAATTCTATTTTGTCGTGGGTCTGTTGATTATGGCGGGTATTGGGCTGTTTTTGTTCACATCTGCACTTGGTCGGGTTTGGTGTGGTTATGCCTGCCCACAAACGGTTTGGACGGATCTGTTCATTCTTGTTGAACGTTGGGTAGAGGGAGACCGCAATGAGCGTATCCGCCTGTTGCGAGCAAAATGGAGTTTTCGCAAAGCCAGGTTGCGACTGACCAAGTGGTTTTTGTGGCTGCTGATCGGGATCGCTACCGGTGGGGCGTGGGTGTTTTACTTTGCCGATGCGCCAACACTTCTGCGCGATTTGATGACCGGACAGGCAGCTTTTATAGCGTATGGTACAATTGCGGTCATGACCGCAACTACATTTATATTTGGCGGATTTCTACGAGAGCAGGTTTGCACCTACATGTGCCCATGGCCGCGTATTCAGGCCGCGATGATGGATGAGTATTCCTTAACAGTTGCTTACCGTGATTGGCGCGGTGAACCACGTGGTAAACTGGGTAAAACCGAGGGCGATTGCATCGATTGCATGGCTTGTGTGAATGTATGCCCACAAGGTATTGATATTCGCGATGGCCAGCAAGTTGGCTGTATCACCTGTGCTTTGTGTATTGATGCATGTGATAACATGATGGAAAAAATCGGTCGCCCGCGTGGCTTGATCGATTATTGCGCCATCAGCGATGAACCTTTGGAACGTGCGGGCAATCCGCCTAAATCGATCTGGAGCCATATTATGCGCTTGCGCAATTTCATCTATTTCGGACTTTGGTCTTTGATCGGGGTTGGGTTGGTTGTAGCCCTGTTTATCCGCTCGGATTTAGGTGCCACCGTAAAACCGGATCGGAACCCGCGTTTTGTGACCTTGTCGGATGGCACGATCCGTAATGCCTATGATCTGAAACTCAGCAATCAAACGGGTGAAGCCCGTGTGTTTCATATCTCGATTAAAACCGAAGACTCGTTGCGCGTGGACTTGGAAGGTACCGATGAACTGAATGTTTCGGTACCTGCTAATGGCAGCATTCACCAGCGTGTTTATATCTTTGCAAAACCTGAGTATGCTGCAGCGAACGCAAACACGTCACCTGTGCGGTTCTGGGTTGATGAACGCGACAGCGACGTACGCACATATGTTGACACTGTATTTGCCGGAAAAGGAAAATGACCGGATCTAAAAAAACAAAAGAGCTGACAGGCCGCCATGTTCTGATGATCTTTTGCGGAGCTTTTGCAGTGATTATTGGGGTCAACCTTGCGCTGGCCTATTCGGCCGTGGGTACGTTCCCAGGGCTGGAAACCCGTGAACCCTATAATGAAAGCCTGACTTTTGAAGAAAGGCGCGCAGCACAGGACAAGTTAAATTGGACCACGGCTGTTTCATATCACGCAGGGCAGGTCACCTTAACCATGACTGAACACGGTGGTGGAACAGTTGTTACGCCTAATGTTAAACTTGTGGTAAGATATGCGACTTCTAAAAAGCATGATCAGGATGTACCATTGGAATTTGACGGGCATAATTATGTTGGCCAGATAGACCTGCCCCCTGGAAACTGGCAGGCTCGTGTCTTTGCGACAGCACTGGATGGCACTGAATTTACGCGTATAATGTCACTTTATATCAGAGCAGCATCATGACTTCCGCGGTCTGTCCAGCATGTGTAGCTGTGCCGCATGACAGGATAGATAAGATTGCTAAGGCTGAGCATTCATTGGATTTATCAGTTCCAACAGTGCATTGCGCAGGTTGTATCGGTAAAATCGAACGCGGATTGAAAACGCTTGATGGTGTTGTCGATGCACGCGTAAATCTGTCATTGAAGCGCTTACATGTACAGTTTAGCGGGAATGAAAGTGTCGAAGACGCGGTTCTTGATAAACTTACCAACCTGGGGTTTGAAGCGCACCTTCTGGATGATAAAATTCTAAATCAAAAGCCGGATGAGGTTTCACGCGGGCTGTTGATCCGTTTGGGCATAGCTGGTTTTGCGGCCATGAATGTGATGCTCTTGTCTGTTTCCGTCTGGGCCGGTGCTGATGGTGTCACACGGGATTTTCTGCATTGGATATCTGCAGCCATTGCATTGCCAACAGTCGCATATACGGCGCAACCGTTTTTTAAAAATGCCTGGTCGGCACTTCGGGTGCATCATTTGAATATGGATGTACCGATCAGTTTGGCAATTTTGATGGCTTCTGCCCTATCACTTTATGAGGTCTCTCAAGGTGGCGAGCACGCTTATTTCGATGCCGCACTATCGCTTACATTCTTCCTGTTGGCGGGGCGTTACTTAGATCACCAAACCCGTGCCAAGGCACGATCCGCAGCGGTTGAACTAACGGCACTGGAAGTGCCACGCGCGCAAATCATGCGGGATGGACAGGTTCAGACTGTCGCCATAGAAACCCTGAATATCGGGGATCGAGTTTTGGTGCGACGTGGCGCCAGAGTCCCGGTAGACGGCATCGTGATCAAAGGTGAAAGTGAGTTGGACATGTCCTTACTCACGGGCGAGACTATGCCATCTGCAATTACGCAGGGTGATCGTGTTTACAGTGGCACGCTAAACCTCGGGGCACCTGTTGAAGTGAATGTCACTCAAATCGGGCAGGGCACCAAATTGGCGGAAATCGCTGCTCTTGTGGCCACAGCAGAGGCTACGAAGACAAAATATACCACGCTTGCCGATAAAGCGGCGCAAATTTATGCACCTTTGGTTCACCTGCTTGCCTTTGCAGCATTTATATTCTGGCAATTCTATACAGGTGATACCCGTTTTGCTATTGGTATTGCGACAGCGGTCTTGATCATTACATGCCCATGTGCTCTCGGTCTTGCTGTTCCTGCCGTTATGACTGCAGCCAGTGGACGATTATTCCGTTCTGGCGTTTTGATCCGCGACGGTGCCGCACTGGAACGTTTGGTCGATATCGATACTGTAATCTTTGATAAAACAGGCACGCTGACAACGGGGGAAATGACTGTTATGCAAGCCCCAAAGGACAACGCGTTGAACCTTGCGGCAGCCCTTGCCACATATTCAGATCACCCGCTTTCCAAAGCCGTCGCTAAACTTGCCACTGTGCACGATATGCCGGCTGTCAGTGATGTGGTTGAACATCCCGCGAAGGGACTCGAGGCGAAATCTGGTGGCATACGCATCCGCCTTGGGCGGGCTGAATGGATCGGTTGTGAACCGATTGAGGGCTATGTTCAAACCTGGTTTCAAATCGGTGATCAGAAACCGGTTGTGTTTTTATTTGAAGATAGCATCAAACCCAGCTGCAAGATTGCAATATCACGCTTGCAGGCAAGGGGGCTTAAGATTGTGATGTTGTCAGGCGACACCCAGTCAGCGACTGACCGTTTGGCCCAGAAACTGGACATTGCCCGGGCAATAGGGGGCGTTTTGCCCGAAGAAAAACTGTCTATTGTGCAATCATACGGCAAGCATGTTCTTATGGTAGGCGATGGGCTGAATGACACGGCGGCATTGGCCGCGGCTCATGTATCCATGTCTCCGGCACTGGCAATTGATGCAGCCCGAGCAGCCTCTGATTTTGTATTGATCAAAGATGACTTAACACTGATTGACGATTGTATAACCCTGTCAATATCGGCCAAACGCCGTATGCTGGAAAATTTCTCGATAGCAGCGGGCTATAATCTGATTGCAGTGCCAATCGCACTTGTGGGCCTTGCTACACCATTATTGGCCGCCCTTGCGATGTCTGCTTCATCAATATGCGTATCATTAAATGCGCTACGAATAACGCGGGGGCAGCGATGACTGTATTGATATATCTAATACCGATCTCATTGTTATTGGGTGGCATTGGACTGGCGGCTTTTTTCTGGGCGATTAAATCAAAGCAGTTTGATGACCCAGATGGAAATGCTGCACGCATCCTGCTGGATGATGATGAAGACCCTAATTAATCTCACAATTATATTACCTTACAATTTCTATTAACCTTCTGTTTACCAATTCTCTCTTAGGTTGTGTTCGGGTTTCTTAACCCTTTGGCAATGGCCATTAATCAATCCGGGGACGAGAATATGAACAGTACAAAATCACATTGGACTAAGGTTTATTGGCAAAAACCAATTGGATTTGTAATCCTGATCATAAGCAGTTTTTCAGCATATCCGGCATTTGCGATCCCTTCACCTGAATTGGTTATTGGATCGGTTTCGTCCCTCACACAAATATTTGCGATTGGTTTTGCTATGGTGTCCGGTGCAATTGCAGCTTTTGGTGCCAAACAGGGTTTAAAGCGTAAACAGGGGGCCGTCCAAAGCAAATTTCTGATAAATGCAGTGATTGTTCTGGTACTGCTGCTGTCTGTATCCATTGGATATTTAATATATCAAAAAAACCAAGTCGATCTGAATGAACAGACCCGATTGCAGAAAACCTTAACGCGTCCCGCATCTTTTTCCGGCACTAAAATACAGGATAAAAACTTAAAGGAAACGAGTCTTTCAGCTCAGAAAACCAGCACTTTAAGCATATCAACGGCCGACGCTGAAGAAATTTTGAACACAAAGTCTGACACTGACGAAACCATTCTATTGGATATCCGTGAAGATGCAGAGTTTGCGACCGGCACTATGCCGGGCGCACGCCACATCAGATTTCCCGATATTGCCACATCGGGATTAAATCTGAAGGGTAAGAAAGTATTATTGATGTGTCATAACGGCAATCGCAGCTCAGAAACTTGCGCACGACTGGCCGCAATGGGTATTGATTGCCGCTTCATTGCAGGTGGGCTGGAAAAGTGGATTGTTGAAGGGCGCAAATTTACCGATAACACAGTGCGGGTTCTTTCTGATCTGCGTGCTATCCCTGAGTATGAAAACAAAGCCACTTTGATCAGTACAAAACAATTTGAAACATTGATTGCGGATGCGGACGTACAAATTATCGATACGCGTTACCCCAAAGATTTTGCCATTAACCACTTGCCAAATGCCATAAACATTCCATTGCGCGCGATGCCAACAGTTGACTTAAATCATGCCTTGTCCAATCTGGAAAATAAGCCAACTCTGGTTGCCTGTTATGATCGGCGCAGTTGCTTTATGGGGCAGGTTCTGGGGTTGGAAATGACAAAACGCGGTATTGATTATCTTGGCCGCTATACAACACCGTGGGACTATTTCATCGCGCCGCCACTTAAGCCGCATATCCAGAAATGGCTGACAAAGCAGAATAAGACCCTATGGGATCACGCTATCAATATCCTTTCCGGCTGGCTTATATACATTGCCGGGAAATTCCATTTCATCGTGGGGATATTATTGCTTTCACTTGTCTCGCGCTTGGTGGTTTTGCCGATAACATTGAAATCTGAAAAAGATCAAATCGTTTTGGCCGCACATAAAGAGAAAATTAAAGCCCTGAAAGAACAGTTGAAGCATGACTCTGTACGACAGGCAAGTGCTGTACAAAGCCTCCATAAAGAACTGGGTTTAACGCCAATGCGTAACTTAACCGCTCTATTGTTCTTGCCATTGATGATGCTTGGCCTCAGCGCCATTGGAAAAGCAGCCCCCGCAAGTAGTAACAGCTTTCTATGGGTAGCGACGTTAGGCGCGCCGGATCCTCTATATTTGTTTCCCGTAACATTTTGCATACTTGCGGGTATCTATCTGCAATTAACCCTTGCGAGCACACAAAAACGCCGCATCGTTTCATGGGGGGTGGTTGTTCCAGTTCTATTCGCGATGGTATTTCAGCTTACAGCAGCCGGAACCATCTATCTTAATTTCAGCCTAATCCTGTTATTGATCCAGCGCATGTATGTTACTGGAACCTTGGGTCAAATTAAACATGCAATACAACAGTCCATACAGCGATGGAAAATACGAAATGTATTTAACGGCATAATACCGCTGAATTATACGGAAGCCCTAAACGCCTGCGGAAATAAATCATACAGGTTGGCTATCCTAAAAAATGCCGGTTTTGATGTGCCGAAAGGCACTGTTGTTGGAAGTGACGTTCTGAAAAAATATGTCACGATGTCTGAAGATGAAAAGTTCAGCTTCTTTGACCTATTGTGGCGGATGATGGGCCAAAAAACCTGTGTGGTGCGCAGTTCCGGGTCTGATGAAGATGGCTCAGATCAAAGTTTTGCAGGTGTTTTTGACAGTGTTCTGGATGTTGAACGCGCCGGTTTACAAGACGCATTTGAACATGTTTTGAAGTCATTCCAATCAAACCGCGCCGATTTTTATCAAGTTTCAGAGGGTAAGGGGCATCGGGGCAATATCTTGGTCCAGCAAATGGTTGATGCGCAATATTCAGGCGTGTTATTCACCCAAGATCCAATGGCCCCTGGGCAAGTATTATTGGAAATGGCAAAAGGAACGGCAGATGATCTTGTTTCAGGCAGAATAACGCCGCTAAGCTTGCGATATGGAAAATACACACATCTTAGTTGCGATGAAATGGTCGCCCCGATAAATGTAATTGAACTGCTGAAAGCTGGGCAAAGTATAGAAAAGCTATTCGACCGCCCCCAGGATATAGAATGGGCTTACAGGGACGGTAAATTTTTCTTTGTACAAAGCCGCGATATAACCACTTTGAACCTAGGGTCTGACACCGAACAGGCAAGGCAAAAAGAATGGTTAAAATTCTTTAACATATATAGCAATTCAACTGTTAATGGTCCTGTTTTGAAGCAAGATGAAATGTCAGAAGTTCTGCCGCGCCCGACACCCCTTTCGTTTTCGATCATGTCATCTTTGTGGGCACAAGGTGGAAGTGTGGGTCAGGCCTGTCGTGCATTAGGGTTGAACTATAAAATGCCGGAAAATGCAAATGGCCATTTGTTCCAACTGTTTGGAAAAGTCTATTCTGATGTCGCGGTGAAATCCAGTACAGCTTTGCACTTGCCAAAAACTGTTGAGCGAAACTTGGAAAAACGCTGCTTGAGCGTTGAAAATGACTTTCACCAACAATTCATACCTGCTTTACAAAAAAAACTGGCTTACTGGAATGCAATAGATTTTTCCAAACTCAGTTTGGAAGATCAGCTGGAATGCGTTGAACAATTGACGCGACTCTTTGTTGATGAGATTTATGTTGTAGCTGAACAGGTCAATATCCTTGCCAGCTTTTTAAGTCTAACCGCAGATGCAGAATGTAAGCGTTTAAGGTTAAATCCATTGCAGATAATGCAGTGCCCTATGGCACATTCACCAAATAGTATGATGGCAAGGGCAAGTATCCTGCCCGCTGAACAATGCAAAGAATATTTATTGCAAACAATGGGACACCGCGCCTTGTTTGATTACGAATTATCCATGCCAAGATATTCAGAGACACCAGAAACGCTTTGGAAACTTTCAACGAATACTGTGTATTCACTTTATAGACCTCAAAAAGGCAAAACCGAACATGACGCCTCAAACTTACCTGATATCATAAAATTAACCTTACGTTTTCAGGACCTTAAGGAACACGCAAAACATGAATCCCTTCGCATATTTGCAATCCTTCGTAAAGTTTTATTGGAGATAGATGGAAAGCTTGGCCGTAATGATTTTGTGTTTTATTTAACGTATCAAGAACTGGTTGGTTGTGTTGAAAATAACCTTTCAATGTTAAAAGAAATTGCAAAAAAACGTGCTGAGGAAACTGAATCAATAAAACCATTCGCACCTTCAAAAGCGGTTTTAACGATGCATGATTGCGAACTTCTTTCAAGCTCTGCACCCCAATCTGAACTTCAGACAGGAGATATGCAGGGTACATGTGTTTCAGGGGACATGGATGTAGTCGGAAAAGTTTACCTTGCATTTAAAGAAGAAGAGACGGGGCAAGAAGAATTGATTGATTTCAACGCAGGTGATATTCTGGTATGCAAAATGATGAATCCTGCATGGTTGCCTTATGTGCTGCAATCCAAAGCTGTGATTTGTGAAGTGGGCGGTTGGCTTAGTCATATGGCGATTGTCGCGCGTGAACATAATATCCCAATGGTTGTTGGATGTTCAGGATTGGAGAGTTTACAAAACGGAGATGAAATAATCATGTCAAATTCCGGTGCAATAGCATTAAATGCACATGTAACAGAAAGTATATCTGCAAATGCCGTGGCTGTATAAACGTCAGGATACTGATAATTTTAATGCATCGGTATCTGTCTCAGTAGTGATATGATTGGTTTGCCACTTTTGAATTGTTTCTAATAACGCATCTTTTCGAATAGGTTTGCTTAGGTAATCGTTCATTCCGGCGTTGATACACCGTTGTTTGTCGCCTTTCATTGCGTTTGCCGTCAAAGCTATTATAGGCGTTTCTACCAACCCTTCGGCTGTTTCAATGTCACGGATTTTATGTGTTGCTTCCAACCCGTCCATTTCCGGCATTGACATATCCATAAGAATTACATCAGGTTTTCGGTCAATGAATGCCTCAACTGCTTCATGTCCGTTTTGGGTAATTGTAAGATGCGCTTTTGTTATTTTCAGCATGGTTTTTAAAACGAGTTGATTTGTTTTATTATCCTCAGCTACCAAGATGTGTAGCGGTTCTATATTTTTGCCAAACTTAGTTTCTTTTTCAATGGGTGCATTTGATTTGATATGTGTAGTGTCCATTTTCAATGCTGAAATCACAGTATTTCGCAGTATCTGTGCCCGGGCCGGTTTAAGCAATGTATCATAGATACGAAGACGTTTTTTTGTTGCTAAATCCATGCCCTGATCGACAGAGGACAACATGATAATTGGAAGGTCGTCAAACCGTACATCTTCCCGAATCTGTTCGGCTAACATAGCCCCGTGCATCTCGGGCATTTGAAAATCCAAAATAGCAAAGTCAAATGTTTTCCCGGCATGGTGTGCCACGTTCAAACACCGTAATGCATCAATTCCTGATGAGGCGGTCTGGCAATCAATACCCCAACTACGCAGCCGTTCTGACAGTATGTTTAAGTTAACCGACAAGTCATCAACGATTAGTGCAGTTTTCCCAGCGATGTTAAATTTACGTTGATCGTACTCACTTGGTATGTCAGCAGATACTGGTAATTTAAAATGAATAGTAAAGACAGATCCTTGACTGACTGTTGACTTAACAGAAATATCACCGTCCATCAGTTTGACCAAACGTGAAGAGATTGCCAGACCCAATCCAGTACCTTCAAAGTTACGGTTTGCAGCACCTTCAACTTGCTCGAATTTATCAAAAATACTGCTTAATTTTTCAACCGGAATACCGATACCAGTGTCTTCAATATCAATCTGAAAATGGACTGAGCCAGAATTCAACCTGCCGCTTACATTAACCAGAACATATCCATTGCGTGTGAACTTAGCGGCGTTTCCAATAATGTTCATCACTATTTGGCGTATACGTCCAACGTCACCAATATACCCATTGGGCAAATTTGGATCGAAACGCAAACTGACTTCAACATCCTTCTGGCTGGCTTTTGCCGCGACCAAAGCGACAACATCTTCTAAAGCTTTGTTGAAATCAAAAGGCATTGGATCCAGTTCTAGTTTGCCGGCTTCTATTTTAGAAAAATCCAGAATGTCATTGATAATTGTTAAGAGAGCAGCACCGGATTTAGAGATTGTTTCTGCGTATGTTTTTTGATCCCGATCAAGATCAGTTTCCAATATAAGTTCTGCCATACCAATAACCCCGTTCATCGGGGTTCTGATTTCATGGCTCATATTCGCCAGAAACTCTGATTTTGCTTTACTTGCGCGCTCGGCTTGTTCACTGGCAATTTGTAGGTCCCGTTCACGCTCATCGCGTTCTGAAAGAGCTATTTCCAATGTTGAGACACTGTCATTTAATGCTTGAAATTCTATTGAAGCATATTTCGGTAACTGATCAGATTTCATATCTTTTCGGTGAATTGTACGGGTCATGCGGTCGTGAACAATGCTTAAGGGCCGCATTGCTAGCCTGGACATCAGTGCCAGAAATAGGCCCGAGATCAATGTTAGTGTTGTTAACGTTTCCAGTCTTGCAAGATTTACATTTTGAGCAATCATTTTGCGCCCTTCGGCGGTAGACCAGATCACTTCCATAGAGCAAAATTTCTGACCCTCGTATATAATAGCTTTTGTATGCTTTTGAATATGATCAAGAATGTCGTTTGAAGTCATCGAGAAAAAGGAAATTATTTTACCATTTGCATCAAAAATTTTAATCGCCAGTAATTTGGGGCTGAGTTCTACAGCTTGCTCAAGAGCCGTATCAATTGCCGGGATATCTTTAACCAATATCGACTCGATTAATAAACCACCAATCAAAGATACTGTTAAATCGGCTTGTTCTTGCAAGCGGGTATTCATAAGTTTGGTTTCGAAATAGCGCTCTACCTCGCCAATTGCGATACCGACAACTATGGCGACGGTAAATAACGAAAGCGCTATTTGCTTAGACAGCTTGATTTGTTTCATTGTAAACATCAAGGGTCAGTTAAATTCCGTACTGCGCAACATGGCCGTCCGGATAGTATCATAATCATGATCATTGCCGGTCAAAAAGCCGGATTTTGATATGCTCTTTAGAACTTCGGGATCGGTTGCATTTAACATGGCGGCCACTAATGCGTTGTAAATACGAGGTGAGATATTCGGGCTGGCAATCCAGGGTTTTGTGACATTATCAAATGAAACCAGTTCCTTTATCGGAGTATTTTTTGCTGTTAGTTTGTCAAATGTGCTTTCTTTCAGAGCTCCTGCATCAAAGTCCTGATTGCCAACAGCCGTTCCCACTCTGTCATGCCGTCCCAAGAATGCGAATTCACTTAGATCCTCCCCGGTAATACCCGCGTCCAACAACATGGCCTGTGCCAAATACCGACCAATTGTGGAAAGCGGTGCGCCAAATGCAAAACTGTGCCCCTTTAAGTCTTTCAATTCTTTAATATTGCTGTCGCTATGCACGGCAATGATGCCTTTGAAAGTTTTTTTACCGTTTTTTGTTTTCATCGCAATAATTTGAATATTTGGGTTTTGCTTTTTTGCAGTGACATAAGAAGCAGGGCCGAACCGGGCAAAATCAACGCGCCCCTCTGTAAGCTCAGTAATAGCTTGAGAGTATTTCGAGGCTATCTGGATCTTTATTGTGACCGGTTCATCCAGTGCCAAAGTCATTTCTTTCGCCAGATAATCCAGAAATGGGATGAATTTTCGAACCGTGGCAGTTGGTTTGTCGGCAGCATACGTACCAAAAGTCAAATTGATCTGTGCAACTGCAGGAGATATGCCGATACAGCTAATTGCCACTGCAAGCGCCAGTAAAGCCTTGCATCGCTTGGCATGACAATAGGTGCTTAAAAACTTTACAAGTGTTGCCATTATAGGTCCCTTTTTGTTGGCGGATTAGATCTAATGATCGCTCAGCCAATTAAATAAAGGGAGAGGTATTAATAAATTCGGTATATTTACGTGGCGCAGATCGTTTCGTGACTAAAAATAATTACAACTTTATCAATCTTCCGTCGCAGGGATGAAATATTGTTAGTTTTCAGCCATCCAATCACGAATAACCGCGACTTGTTCTTCATTACGCAATGTGGGGGTGTGGCCGATGTCATCAAACTCCACAAGTGTCGCATCAGGGCCGCAGGTCAACATTTTATGTGCAGTTTCCTCACTTAAGAATGACGAGTTCTTCCCGCGTAAAATCAGTACAGGGCAGGTTATTTTTTCCCAGGTATCCCACAAATCAACATCAAACAGCGATATAGAATCTCTGAACGCATCGCCCACTGACGGGTCCATCTTCAATCGGTATTTACCGGTTTTTGTGCGGCGCGTTGAGAAATGCACCATCTGCTTCCAGTCATCATCCGTCATAGGGCCGAATTCTGAATAAATCTCACGCAGATATTTCTCAACATCATCAGGCGCATCGAACTCGCCGGATTTTCCGATATAGTCACCGATTCGTGTTAACGGTTCGCGGGATATTTCCGGGCCGATATCGTTGATGATTAACCGGCGGATCGGGGATTGTGCGACAGACGCCAATATCATTCCGATAATCCCCCCCATAGAAGAGCCTAACCAGTCAACCTCGGTTTCATTTAAACGGGCTAAAAGGGCATTCATATCTGCATTATATTGAAGGTAATCATATCCCTGATGATCCGGTAAGTGGTCGCTTTCGCCGCGCCCTACAACATCTGGACATATCAAACGGTATTTATCAGACATGCGTTCAGAAAAATAATCAAAATCATGGGCATTTCTGGTGATGCCATGCACACAAACCAGAGTTTCTTTTCGGGTTCCTTTCGGCGGCGTCCCCCATTCGAGATAGTGGATACGGTGAAAGCCGTGAAATCCAAGTCCCAAGAAATGATGTGTACTATAGGCTTTCAGTGATTGTTTGGTTGATATTTTCATAGGAGACATATTTGCTTGTTACTTGATTGATTTTAGGCGCGATTGCAGCTCATCGATTTGCTTTTGTATATCGTCCAGCTCTTCGGATTTTGACGGTTCTTCTTTGGTCTTTTCACCCTCATCAGATGCTGGGTTCATAACACCGAAAACATCCCAGTTTTTTTGGAACATTTCCATATTTTTACGGGCCATGTCTTGGGCTTGGGTGAAAAATGCACCCGCATTTTTCCCCATCATGCCTTGGAATATTTCCTGCATATTTGTGCGCTCTGAATTGAAATAACCAATTGATTGTGTCAGAAAATCGGGGAACATTTTACCGTAGCTGTCGCCATACATCCGGATCAGTTGTTTTTGAAATTCGAGTGGAAACAAAAACTCGGAAGGGCGCGTTTCCTGTTCAAAAATGATCTGGTTTAAAATTTCACGTGTGATGTCAGTACCGGTTTTGGCGTCCTCGATCACAAATTCAGTGCCCTGATTGACCAGCTCTATTACATCGGCAAGCACAATATACTTGCTTGTTGCCGTATTATACAGACGGCGGTTGGCGTATTTTTTGATCACCACTTTGTCAGTGTTCTTGGTGGTTTCAGATTTATCCGATTTTTCTGCCATACCGACCTTTCAATCGAAACGTTAATTCAACATTCCACCAGTGTTAGGCAGTTTGTTTGTGCAGCGCAACCAACTAAAACAAAAAAACGCCGCAAGCAGGGCTTACAGCGTTTCTTTAGGGAGGTTAAACTTTAATTAAGCAGCAAATGCTTTTGCATAAAGTTTTTTTGCTGTATCAGCGTTGTCTTTAACAGCCTTAGCAGATAATTCAGCCAATTCTTTGCCTTGTGCTGTGAATTTTTCAGCAGCAGCAGCGTAGTTAGAAGAAGCAACTTTGTAAAACTCTGCAACGTCAGATGCTTTAGTCAATGCTTTTGCACTGTCAAATGTAGCAGCAACGTTTGCAAGGTAGTTGTCATAAGCTTTTTTAGCCAATGCTTCGCCGCTTTTGATGATTGCAGTGTTATAGTCGATCAGGTTTTCTGCAACCTTTTCAGAAGTTTCTGTAGATTTTGCGAATACTTCTTGTGTTTTTACAAGGGCTTCAGTTGTTGCTGTTGCCAATGCTTCAGTTGCTTGAGTTGTTTTAGCCATTGTTTTTATCCTTAAAGTTTGTGCTGATCGGGAGATGTGCCAGCAGTGGGTTTAGTGTCTAGAACCTAAGTCCTATAATGTTCTGGAACTGGATATAGCGATTCTTATTGTGCATTGCAACAAAATAATGATGCACTGCGCAATTTATTTATGTGCAGAGCACAAAACGCGCATATATAGGCGATATAATACCGTATAATGTATCCTGCATGACACTTATATATAGGGTTTATATCGCGCGGTATTCCAGATAGTGTTTGTAGGTGGTAAATCGTGCTGACCAAAATTGTGCAATGCACAAAAATAATAATTGTGCATTGCACAAATATAGGTTAGTAGGTGCGTAACTTGGGTATGAGGCAAAGAGGTGTTTCATTTATCAGGTTAAAAGATATTCAAATAGTACGCCTTTAAACTTGTGTGTTTATTGGTAAGTTAAGATTAAAGATATGTATGGGGCCGCGCCGGGCGGTTTTGATCAGTCATTGGAGGAACAGATGACGCA
>JAJFHY010000018.1 GCA_021775375.1 Amylibacter sp.
AGCCCTTCAAAGGCCTGCGGGCTGGTTACTTCGTGGACAAGGTGGCGATCGATATACAACAGACATGTGCCGTCTTCGGCCTCGTCTGCCAGATGCGCATCCCATATTTTATCGTAGATAGTTTTTTGTGCGGACATTTTAACCTCCCGCGTATGTTTCAAATTGTAGCTAGTATAACAGGATTGCGGCTTAGGGCTTGGCCATAAGCGTAAACTGCATGCCATAGAACCGCCACGGCAGGCGCGTTTTGTCATCGATGTCAAAAAGAATTTCCATATCGTCCATTTATCTGCGAATCATGTTGTAAGCAAGTGCTGGAAAAAGCGACGCAAAGCACCTAGCATAGAATGAAAGGGGCAGAGTATACATGAATCCGGAAAAAAACACAGAAGTTCTGACTTCAGCGCAAGAACTATGGGGTGAACTGCTAAAATTCGGTGTCCGGCTGATGCAGCCGTGGACAATGTATCAACTTATAATAATAATTGCCCTTGCTATATTTTGCACCGCCCTGACCCGCGCATTTGTACCCAAATGCACAAAATGGTGTGAAGGCAAAGAAGGTATTTATAAACATCTTTCAACTATTATGCTGGATGTTCACCGCCGCGTTTCGCTTGCAGTTTATACAGTTATTGCACTTTCGGTTGTGTCCATCATGCAGATCATAACATGGCCCAGTCGCTCTTTTTTCATTGGCCTGTCAATAGAGCTTGCCGTTTCATGGTTAGTAATTTCAATCGTCGCATCCCTAATCAAAATGAGATCGCTCAGGGCGCTGGCAACTTGGGTGGGGTGGACCATCGCAACCCTTCAAATTACTGATTTACTGGAACCGACAACACATTTGCTGGACAGCATATACATCGATCTTGCCGGTGACCAAATTTCAATTCTTACGATAATAAACGCAATACTGACATTGCTCGCATTGTTTATTGTCGCCCGGATAGTAACCAGAGTTTCAGTCAGGCAAATCAACAAAATTGACGACATGACACCGTCGCTTAAGGTTTTGTTTTCAAAGATTGTACAAATCAGCCTATACACCATTGGCTTCCTGCTTTGTTTAAAAGTTATCGGGTTTGACTTGGGCAACTTGGCCGTCCTGTCCGGTGCCATTGGTTTGGGTATCGGTTTTGGTCTGCAAAGAATCGTATCAAACTTGATTTCCGGCATCATCATTCTGTTGGATAAATCAATTAAGCCCGGCGATGTCATATCATTGAACGAAACCTTTGGCTGGATCACGCATCTTGGTTCTCGTTATGCCTCTGTCACAACGCGCGATGGCCGCGAACATCTGATCCCGAATGAGGACTTCATCACAAGCCAGGTTATTAACTGGTCACATTCCAGCGATTTTGTCCGTCTGGATATCTTCTTTGGTGTCGATTACGACTGTGATCCACATGAGGTTAAAAAACTTGCGGCCGCTGCACCGTTATCTGTAGATCGCGTCGTTACAAATCCAAAACCCGTAGCTCATATCGTAAAATTCGGTGATAGCTCCATTGATTTTATTTTGCGGTTCTGGATCCGCGATCCCAATAAGGGCCTGACGAATATACGCGGCAACGTCTATCTCTCACTTTGGGATACGCTAAAAGAAAACAACATTAATATCCCCTATCCACGGCGTGAAATTACAGTTTTGGGGAGTGACGGAGAACGCCTACAAGACGTTAAATAAAATCTCAGACAATTACAGTTGCTTCCAAGGGGGCAAAGCTATGGCCACTGAGCATAATCATTTAATGGCTAATTCTTGCCAAATGCAGCCCTTCTGCTAGCATAGGGTCTATACTATATATCCAATGCCACGTTTATGAAGGTTTAGCTGATGTCATTAATGCGAGTCCTTTCAATCCATTCAATCATATTTATAGCTTTGTCCGGAAATGTTTCTGCACAAACCGTTCTCGACAAAATCAAGGATGGCGCCAATAAAACGGGCTCAGCAATCGGAAATGCCGCCAGCAGTGTTGGTGACACGGTAAACTCAACAGTTGATCTTGCGGCGGATAAAGAGACGCCTGAACAATCGCGTCAAACTCGTGATGCGGTGGCCAAAGATACTCTTGCCAAGCTGTTTTCCAAGAACAAAACCGCAAAAGAGCTTTTTGATGCAAGTGCCGGTTATGCCGTGTTTGATACCCGCAAAGTTGTCACTCTTGGGGTCGCCGCAGGCTTTGGCCGCGGTGTAGCGGTATCAAAAGAGACAAATAAACGCACATATATGAATATGGGAACCGGCGGTGTCGGATTGTCACTTGGTATCGGTGGTTTCGAAAGTCAGGTCGTGATCCTGTTTGAAAAAACAGCCGGTTTCAACTCTTTCGTTACGAACGGCTATGATGCTACCGCTGAGGGCGGGTCGATGTTCGGCGACGATAAAGCCGAACAACAAGTTAGATTTGTCAATGGCCGCTCAATCTTTGTGCTCACCAAAAAAGGTTGGAAAGTCAGTGCATCCGCCGCCGGAACAAAATACTGGCCGGACAAGGATTTGAACTAGGACCGGTTGATGCTTTCCCCATCCCGATAAACCACATTACTTGGCCGAATGCTTCCCACGGAAAAGTCGTTACAATTGCGTTGATCACGGAACA
Source organism: Amylibacter sp. (assembly GCA_021775375.1). Taxonomy (GTDB): domain Bacteria; phylum Pseudomonadota; class Alphaproteobacteria; order Rhodobacterales; family Rhodobacteraceae; genus Amylibacter. The sequence goes on from JAJFHY010000018.1 coordinate 2,613, forward strand.
GGTATTTCTGAACTATTGGATGCGCGGGATCGGCCACACCCAAGCGCACCAGTAATGCAGTAATAGCACACTCAGAGGCGCGTGTAGCACCGTCTTCAATTTTTAGCGCAACGCCCAACCCAAGTTCAGTGATAATTGCGGCAAACACACCTTCAGCCCCGGTTTTTATTGCAACCTTGCCATCCATTGCCCGCATCAGTTCGGTGCAGGCGCGGCCTTCTCCCGCGACCAGTTCCGGATGCTTCGTCATGGCCGCTATCAAGGTTCTTGCCGCATCTTCCCGTACCGGCCCCAAACCACTTGGGTCAGCCATACGCGCCAAAGCACGGGCAAAACCTGCTAAAGTTATACCAAAGTTAGGGGCCGAACAGCCGTCGATTGCATATCCAGTGCTATCTTCTCCTGCCATATCTTCGATCGCAGCCTTAGCCGCAATTTGGACAGGGTGATCGATCTCAAGATATTCCGGCCCGCCACCCAGATGTTTATTCAAGGTTAAAAACCCGGTATGCTTGCCCGAACAGTTGTTATGGGTTTGATCAAAACAATGATCCCCACATATCAATTCTTTGGCAGCCTCTTCATCAGTTGGCATATGCCCACCACAGCGCAGGTCTTTTTCGGACAGCTCAAGATTATCAAGCCAGGCGCTTACGCGTTTAGTATGAATAAACGCACCCTTATGCGATGCACAAGATAGCGCCAGTTGCTCCGAGCCAAGCCCAAAGCGTTTTGCCGCACCACTTTCGATCAAAGGCAGGGCTTGCAGCATTTTACACGATGACCGCGGCAACACACCAACAGTTGGATCACCCCACCCGGCCAACAGGTCGCCGTTTGTATTACAAATCGCAATATGCCCGCGATGAACGCATTCCAGATAGGCGCCGCGCCACACTTCTGCCACAATTTCCGACTGACCCATCTGATTTTAACTCCTGTCGACATTAATCCGCCGATTTTAAAGGTTTATACATTGCTTACTGGCTATATTTATCATTCTTATTCTAGTATACTGTCACAACATCAACACAATTCCGTCCTAATTACGGCGGAGCAGGCAAAAAACAACAGCTTGGAGGC
>JAJFHY010000171.1 GCA_021775375.1 Amylibacter sp.
GATATGTCGATAGGCCTTAGTGCTGCACGCGGTTTGATACATACCGCCGCGATGAATGCAGGAATGGGTTTTCCGGATGTAAAAGATGCGGCACAGGCCAAAATATTCGCATCTGAAACGGCTATAAAAGTAACAAATGACGCATTGCAATTGCACGGGGCGGCGGGCTATTCACGAGATCTTCCTTTAGAGCGCATGGTACGCGATGCAAGAATGTTCACAATTGGTGGTGGCACAGCACAGGTTTTACGAACGCAAGTTGCCAGTTCAATTCTAAAAATGAAAATTCCACAGACACGTGCTGCTTTTAATACAATTCCGAAATTGAAAGTTGTGTCTATCTGACCAATGGAATGCATGAGATGTAAAAATAGGCGGGCCTCTAATAGTATCAGCATAACGCATAATGATTGTTATGTTAATTATTGTTATATTCTTATTATCAACATGTTATGTACTACTCCTAATAATATTTCTATAATCTACATTCGTACCGCCCTTATATCACAGCTCTTTCTATGTGTGGGTTATTTGCAAATATTCGTTCGTACTTAAACGGTGTTAAATCTAATGTGCGGTATTCGCCATACGTAATCAATTCCGACACGCCACGACCTATCGCCGGTGATTGCTGCAATCCGTGACCGGAAAACCCATTGACGAATTGAAAATTCTGCACGTCCGGATGCGGCCCGATAATTGCGTTTTGGTCCAATGTATTATAGGCGTAATGACCAACCCATTCATTCACCACCTTAACAGCTTCAAAGGCTGGAATACGGGTTGCGATCGCAGGCCAAACCTTATCCATCCAGATATTGTGATCCATATCGAAATCCGTGTAATCCACGGCATGATCGTCGTCAGGCGCACATCCTGCCATATAATACTGACCATCTGTACGTACATGAACACCAGATGGATCAACGGTTAACGGCAGGTCGCGATCCAGACGGTTTTCGGCTGCAAAAACGAATGTAAATCGTTTACGTGGCTCTACAGGTATTGTTAGGCCAGCCATTTCAGCAACCTCGACGGCACGTGGTCCTGCACAATTTACCAATTGTCCCGCAGCAATGCGCGCGCCGGATGCCAGATGTACGCCATCGACCCGATCACCCGTCATATCTATTCCAATAACTTCATCGGTAATAAATTCTACACCATTTTCGCGCGCCTTCCGCCGCCACCAGTCAAACACAGTAATCCCATCAAAATAGCCTTCATTCAAAGGGTTATGGGATCCTAAGATAATGTCATCCAGATAAAAATACGGGAACTTATCCATTAATTGCTGTTGAGACAAAATTTCAGTCCCTGCCCCATTCGATGCCTGCAATAGTTGTATGGTGCGTAAGTGATCGGCAAATGCATCATCAGTCGCCAGGTAAAGATACCCAAAATCATGGAATGGAATATCCGGCGCTGAGTAATCAGAAACCTTATTCTTAAAATTACTAATAAATTCATACCCGTATTGGGATATTTTAATGTTAATCTCTGTACTGAACTGTTGACGTAAACAACTATTTGTATGCGATGTCGAAGCCCATTGATAACTTGGGTCGCGCTCTACAACTAAAATACGCCCATCGAAATCAGGGTTTTTCGACAAATGCCACGCAACAGAGGCGCCCATCATTGCCCCCCCAACGATAATGACGTCATATGACGTAAATTTTGCCGCTGTAATTTTCATATGTGTATCAGACAAACTTCGGCCTGATTTGCAAGTTTTATGTTCCAATTCGCGTGATTTTCAGCGCATTCAGTAAGTTTACGTAATTCGACGTGACGTCAACTGTCAATTACCCCACGTTTCACTTGCGTTTATGAATTCTCACGGCAAACTGATTTCAAAATACAAACTAATTCTGTCACATAGAATGTGATAACAGGAGATATACATGCCAAGTTATACCGCCCCTGCCAAAGATATGGCGTTTGTTCTACATGAAATGCTAAAAGTTCAGGATTGTGATATTCCGGGTTTTTCCGAACTTGAACCGGATTTCACATCCGCTGTTCTGGAAGAAGCCGGCAAAATAGCCACCAATGTTCTACAACCTTTGAACGAGGTAGGTGATAATGAAGGTTGCAAGTTGGAAAACGGCGTCCTGCGCACACCTAAGGGTTTTAAGGCTGCATTTGATGAATATGCAGCGGGTGGCTGGAATGGTCTGGATTGCGATACGGAGTATGGCGGCCAAGGTATGCCGTATACGCTGGCGACGGCGGTGGGTGAGATTTTCAGTGGTGCAAACATGGCATTTACGATGTATCCCGGCCTGACACACGGGGCTTATTCAGCCATACATGCACACGGAACAGATGAACAAAAATCGATATTCTTACCCAATATGGTCGATTTAAAATGGTCCGGGACCATGAACCTGACCGAACCGCATTGTGGCACTGATCTGGGCTTAATGCGCACCAAGGCGGAACCACAAGGCGACGGTACCTATAAAATCACCGGCCAAAAGATATTCATTTCGGCAGGCGATCAAGACCTGACTGAAAACGTGATCCACCTTGTCCTTGCCAAAATTCCCGGCGGACCTGATGGGATCAAAGGCGTGTCATTGTTTATCGTGCCCAAAATTGAGGTCAAAGACGATGGTATACTGGGCAATCCTAATGGTGTTTCTGTTGGTAATATAGAAGAGAAAATGGGCATTCACGGCAATGCAACATGTGTGATGAACTATGACGGGGCCACTGGCACCCTGTTGGGCGAAGAACACAAAGGCATGCGTGCGATGTTCACGATGATGAACGAGGCGCGTTTGGGTGTAGGTATGCAAGGCCTGTCGCAAGCCGAAGCCGCATATCAAAACGCCGTCATATATGCCAAAGACCGCCTGCAAGGCCGCGATGTGACAGGCACTAAGAACCCCGATGGCCCCGCTGACCCACTGATTGTCCACCCTGATATTCGCCGCATGCTGATGAACCAGAAAAGTTTCGCTGAAGGTGCGCGCGCCTTTGTTTTATGGGGTGCAATGATGTTGGATAAATCGCATCTGAATGAAGATAAAGACGCTCACGGTTTGATTTCGTTATTAACCCCGATCATCAAGGGTTTCCTGACTGACATCGGATATGACATGACTGTGCAGGCCCAACAGGTGTTCGGCGGGCATGGCTATATCGAGGAACAGGGAATGTCCCAATTCACCCGTGATGCCCGTATCGCGATGATCTACGAAGGCGCCAACGGTGTACAGGCACTTGATCTTGTGGGCCGCAAAATGGCGCAAGACGGTGGCAAACATGTGATGGCTTTCTTTGATATGATCAAAACCTTTATTTCCGAGAATAAAGATAATGAAACGTTGGCCACTGATTTCCTTGATCCGTTGAAAGATGCATCAAAAGACCTGCAATCGGTGATGATGTATTTCATGCAGGAAGGGATGAAAAATCCCAACGCTGCATTAGCTGGCTCTACGGATGCGCTGCATATGTTCGGCCATGTCTGTTTTGGCCTGATGTGGTCGATGATGGCCAAATCCGCGCAAGATGCGCTGGACAATGGCACAGATGACCCTAAATTCTACACTAACAAGCTGGCAACGGGCCGTTATTATATGGCGCGTATGTTGCCCGCAACAAAAGCGCATCAGGCCCGCATTCTATCAGGCCCCGATACGGTAATGGCATTGGACGCAGACGCGTTTTAAGGAGAATTAAATATGACCGAAGCCTATATATATGACGCTATCCGCACCCCGCGCGGCAAAGGTAAAAAGGACGGCAGCCTGCATGAAGTGACAGCCGTGAAATTGTCGGCCGATATGTTAAACGGTATTGCCGCTCGCAATAATCTGGAAGATACCGCGCAAATCGAAGACGTGATTTGGGGCAATGTTACCCAAGTGGGCGAACAAGGCGCATGTCTTGCCCGTTCAGCAGTGCTTTATTCAGATCTTGACGAAAGTGTTCCGGGCTTGTCCGTAAACCGCTTTTGCGCCTCGGGTCTGGAAGCGGTAAATCTGGCCGCCAATCAGGTCAAAGGTGGCGCAGGTAACGCCTATATCGCAGGCGGTGTTGAAAGCATGAGCCGCGTGCCCATGGGCATGGACGGCGGTGCCATTGCGGTTGATCCTTATCTGGCAATGAAATCCTACTTTGTGCCACAAGGTATCTCATCCGATATTATCGCCACCAAATACGGTTTTAACCGCGACGATTGCGATGCCTATGCGGTCGAAAGCCACAAACGCGCGGTTGCCGCAACAAAAGCAGGTCACTTTGAGCGTTCGCGCGTTGCGGTACGTGATCAAAATGGTCTTGAAATCCTATCCACGGATGAACAAATCCGTGAGGGCACCAACATGCAGAGCTTGGGTTCACTGAACCCGTCATTCAAGGCAATGGGCGAAGTTATGCCGGGCTTTGATAATGTGGCAATCATGAAATACCCCGAACTGGAACGGATCAACCATGTGCATCACGCCGGTAACTCATCGGGTATCGCAGACGGCGCTGCCGCCGTTCTGATCGGTAATGCGGAATTTGGCAAAGCCAACGGTCTGACCCCGCGCGCACGGATCAAAGCCACCGCCAAAATCGGCACGGACCCCACCATCATGCTGACAGGCCCCGTCCCTGTCACCGAGAAAATCCTACGCGAAAGCGGCATGAACATTGGCGACATTGATCTGTTCGAAGTGAACGAGGCATTTGCATCAGTTGTTCTGCGCTTCATGACATATTTCAACGTTGATCACAGCATACTGAACGTTAACGGCGGCGCCATCGCTATGGGCCATCCGCTGGGTGCCACAGGTGCGATGATCCTGGGCACAATGCTTGATGAGATGGAACGCACCGATAAAGAAACCGGCCTTGCAACACTTTGCATCGGTTCGGGCATGGGTGCCGCAACGATTATTGAAAGAGTATAACTATGGCTGATTTTCACTATGATGTAGATGCAGACGGCATTGCGACAATTACCTGGGACTTGCCCGGTAAATCAATGAATGTGCTGTCTTTGGAAGGTACTGCCGAACTGGATGCCCTGGTTGATAAAGTTTTGACAGATGACGCGGTCAAAGGTGCCGTGATCACATCCGGCAAAGCCGATTTCGCAGGTGGCATGGATTTGAATGTTATCGCAAAGATGGCTGAAATGGCCGGCGACGACCCTGCCCGCGGCCTGTTTGACGGCATTATGAATTTCCACCGTATCACGCGCAAAATAGAACGCGCTGGTATGGATGCCAAAACCAACAAAGGCGGTAAACCGATTGCCGCCGCCCTGCCCGGCACCGCATTGGGCATAGGCTTTGAAATTCCGCTGTCTTGTCACCGCATTTTTGCGGCTGACAATCCCAAAGCCAAAATCGGCTTGCCGGAAATTCTTGTCGGTATTTTTCCGGGTGCCGGCGGCACAACCCGCCTAACCCGCAAACTGGATCTGATGACCGTTTCACCATTCCTGATGAACGGTAAACTGTCCGACCCGACTGCGGCCAAACGCGCGGGATTGATCGACGAAGTTGTGCCTGCGGATGAGTTGTTATCCGCGGCCAAAGACTGGGTCAAAAACGCGACCGACGCTGATATCGTGAAGCCTTGGGATCTAAAAGGTTTTAAAATGCCGGGTGGCGCCCCTTATCATCCTGCGGGGTTTATGAATTATGTAGGCGCATCCGCGATGATCCTGTCTAAAACTCAAGGGGTCTATCCTGCCGCCAAAGCCATGCTGTCGGCGATTTATGAAGGTGCGCAAGTACCGTTCGATACCGCCATTCGCATTGAGGCCCGTTGGTTTACTCAAGTGCTGATGAACCCGTCATCATCGGCAATGATCAAAACGCTTTTCACCAACAAAACCGCGTTGGAAAAAGGGGCCGTACGTCCCGAAGGTGTGGCTGACATGAAGGTCAAGAAATTGGGCGTTCTGGGTGCCGGTATGATGGGCGCAGGCATTGCCTTTGTTTCTGCCAGAGTTGGCATTGAAGTTGTTCTTATGGACCGCGACCAAGAATCTTGTGATCGCGGTGTTGCCGGCATCACGGGTATCTTGGACGAAGGTGTGAAACGCAAAAAGGTTACGCCGGAGATGAAGGATCAAATCCTGTCACGCGTTACTGCCACCCCTGATTATGCAGCACTTAAAGGATGTGACTTGATCGTAGAAGCAGTATTCGAAGATCCTGGTGTCAAAGCGGCTGTGACCAAAGACGCTGAAGCGCAATTAGAGCCATCCGCGATTTTTGCCACCAACACCTCGACCTTGCCGATAACCGAACTGGCAAAAGCAAGCCGTGACGATAGTCGTTACATTGGAATTCACTTCTTCAGTCCAGTGCATAAAATGAACCTGGTCGAGATCATCAAAGGCAAGAAAACCGGCCCCGAGGCGGTTGCCAAAGCCCTAGATTTCGTACGCCAAATCAAGAAAACCCCAATCGTTGTGAATGATGAGCGTTTTTTCTATGCGAACCGCTGCATTCTGCCTTATGTGAATGAGGGCATTACAATGTTGGCCGAAGGTATTGAACCTGCGCTGATTGAAAATGCCGCTAAATTGATGGGCATGCCACTTGGCCCCCTACAATTAGCCGATGAAGTTTCCATTGATCTATCCGTAAAAATTGTCAAAGCCACGCAAGCCGCTTTGGGCGCAGATTATAAAGGGACGCAAGCCGAAGACATCCTGTTCAAGCTCTTTGATGAAGGCCGCATGGGACGTAAATCCAAATCAGGGTTTTACGCTTATGATGAAAAAGGAAAACGTACGGGAATTTGGCAAGGTCTACGTCAAAACTGGCCTGTTTCTGACGAACAACCTGATCTTATTACAGTGCAACACCGTTTGATTATGATGCAAGTTCTGGAAGCAGTGCGAGCCTTTGAAGACGGTGTGTTGGAAGACATCCGCGAAGGTGATGTCGGCGCAATTCTGGGCTGGGGCTTTATGCCATGGTCAGGCGGTCCGTTCAGCTGGCTTGACATCATTGGAGCAGGCAAAGCTGTTGAAATATGTGACGGCCTGACCGAACACTACGGCGAACGGTTTACCACACCTAAACTGCTGCACAAACTGGCATCAGACGGTGAAAGTTTTTATAGTCAGTTCGGGCCTGATAAGAAAGCCGTAGCATAATGCATTAAAAGCCTCGTTTTAATAACGGGGCTTTTAGATTTAGGTCGAGCTACCACTATAAGTGCCGCCATCACCGTCCGAAGCAGAAACAGCGATCAATACCAATATCAATATGCCAAGCCCAACTACTATGGCGGCGGTTGCCGCCCCTGAACTCGCAGCACTTCCCGCACTTCCTGCACTCCCCCCGGAGCCTGCTGATTGAGTGCTTTTCGTATAGGCAAATGCATTTTCCATATCGAATGATCTATCGCCAGCCAAAACAGGGCTCGTAATAAACGAAAATGCGGTTAGAGCAGTTATTATTAAGTTTCTCATAGGATCCCCTCCTTTTGTTTATAGGCGCATGTTAACATAATAATGTTAATTATTCAAATTTATGGATTTTTGAGGATTGAGAATGATATCTTTAAGGTATTTAAAAATTAAAAAACCCCGCCCAAAGACGAGGTTTTTCCATTCAAGCGAGAGGTTCCAATTCCGTGCTTGAAAGTAAGCTTATCCCTTTTTGGTAATCACAGGAACCAATAGATCCCCCCAATTGCCCGTACCGCTATGATGGCGCGATGATCTAATGAGTTCAACAGTCACACCTGCCTCAACAGCACGGCTAACAGATTGGTTTAAACGGTGCAGATCATTTGCGAGCATACGAATGGCACTGTCAGCGGCATCGATTTGGTCTTTTGAGCTGGGAACTGATTTTATCTCTGCGGCTTTAGTCATTTGTAATCTCCTTGATTAGCGTTGTAAATTTTTGTCATTATGGCGATTTCTATTTGAAACTCTTCATTGATTTCGCCTTCTCTAATTAACATTCTTTACAAGATAACGGCTTGCAGTCACCTATCTTATTATAATTAAGGATGAATTTCGTGTAAGCCTGTCATCAATCTGTAAATTTCGACTTGTAAATTAGTAAATATATGACAAAATAGGTTTGTCACAAAATGGAAAGTTTTGTAAATGGCTGATCAAAAAATCTTCGCGGGCCCCCGCATTCGACGCATTCGCAACGGATTGGGGCTAACACAATCAGCAATGGCGGCTGAAATTGGTGTATCAGCCAGTTATCTCAACCTTATAGAGCGTAATCAGAGGCCTTTAACAGTTCAGTTGTTATTAAAGTTGGCTGCCACTTATGATGTGGATCTTGAGGCGCTAAAAGGCGAAGCTGCTGGTGATCAAACTGCCCTGAAAGAGGTTTTTGCCGATCCGCTTTTATCGGGCGAATTGCCGGGCAACGAAGAATTATATGAAATAGCAGAAGCTGCACCAAATGCAGCCACGGGTATTCTAAAACTCTACCGTGCTTATAAAGAATCCCAAAATCGCTTGTCGGATCTCAGTGAAATTTTAGCAAAAGAAGGCGTTGTAACCGGTGTTGATGCACCTCATTTACCCAGTGATGAGGTGCGCGAGTTATTTGAAAACCGCCCCTATTGCTTCCCGTGGATTGAAGATGCCGTACAAGATTTCATACCTGAACGGACATATGGACCGGAGTTATGGGTGTTTTTGTTGGACTGGTTACGCAGCAAACATAACATTACTGTACAAAAGCTGCCCGTTCATGTGATGCCACAGCATTTACGTCGTTTTGACAAACATACATTACGTCTGTTTATTTCGGATCGCCTGTCTCCTGTAGAACAACTTTATGAACTGGCCGCCGAAGTCACATTACTGGCCTTTCCCATGGCTATTCAGGAAGAATTAAATTTACTAACACTATCTTCAGACGAGGCCCAACGTTTGGTTCGCAATGAATTAACCCGCTATGCAGCATTGGCAATGCTCATGCCATATGGTGCTTTTTTGCGCGGAACCAAAACGCTGAAAAGCGATGTATCGGCCCTAGCAGCCCGCTTTGGTGTCAGCTTTGAGCGTGCAGCAATGCGTATGACCACTCTAAACCGGCCAAATCAAGCCGGTTTACCGTTTTTCCTAATGGAAGTGGATCACGCGGGAAATATTCTGCGCCGTTCTGGTGTAAAAGGGTATCCAAAGGCTAAATTTGGTGGGTCTTGTCCTAAATTACCCGTCTATCAGGCGTTGATACAACCACGGCAAATCCAGTTGGATTTGGTGGAAACAACAGATAGCAGTGAGTTTTTTGTTCTCACACGCAGTGTTGACGGCCCCCAACCCGCTTTAGGCGAACATATCCGCAGAACCGCACTATTATTAGGATGCGCTGCCGAACATTTACCCGAAACCGTCTATTCCGAACATCTGAACATAGATAAAGATCCGATACCCACAGGCACATCTTGCAGATTATGTGAGCGTCAAGGGTGCTTATCGCGTGCCGAAGCACCTGTAACACGCCCCCTTGGGTTAGATGAAATGACAACGGGATTAAGTGTATTCGACTTTAATTAATACCTGTAAATAATCGTTATTACGCCTTTATTCTTATACGCCACAATATTGACGCAATTCAAAAATAATTTACCTTAAAGCCGTAACTGTAAGTTTGCGGGTGTAACGAGTGTATTTAAGTGTAGTAAAATGCGTATCATACCACAGAACCCATTGACCCGTTTGTTCAAAACAAACCGTAAACAAAATACCAATAAAATTGATCTTCCGTATAGTGCGCAGCGGTCAATTGAAAAATCAAATCAACCACGGCCATTTAATATCAATCGCGATGTGCATGGCACGCGGCCCTGGCACAGTTATGTGGCAAAAAAACCTAAATAAACACCCGGTGATTGCATGCACAATATTGGTTGGCTGTGACAAACACTAAGCAAACAGTTCGTGACATAATTCTAAAGCATCCACCAGTTTATCGACCTCTTCAGGCGTGTTATATAACCCGAATGAGGCGCGGCATGTGGCCGTTACACCTAAATGCGTCATTAACGGTTGGGCACAATGGTGCCCTGCCCGCACAGCTATGCCTTTTTGGTCTACAACAGTTGAAATATCATGCGGATGACCTGCACCGTCCAAAGTAAAGCTGAAAATAGCGCCTTTTGTGGCGGAATTTCCCTGTATATTCAGCCAATTCAAACCGGTTAGACGCTTTTGCGCATAGTCACGCAATTTGCGCTCGTGCTCTGCTATATTCTGCATCCCGATATTCATCATATATTCCAAAGCCACACCCATACCGATCATCTGCACAATGCCCGGTGTGCCGGCTTCAAATTTATACGGTGGATCATTATATGTGATCACATCTCTGCTAACTTCCCGGATCATATCTCCGCCCCCTATAAAGGGACGCATTTCGGCCATACGGTCGCGACGTATATAAATTGCGCCCGATCCGGTTGGCCCGTAAAGTTTATGACCGGTAATTGCAAAAAAATCGCATCCCATGTCTTGCACATCAACTGGCGCGTGAACGCTCGATTGCGATCCGTCAACCACCACCGGAACACCGCGCATACGTGCCGCTGTACAGATGGTTTTTACGTCAACAACTGTACCTAAAACATTAGACATTTGCGTAATTGCTATCATTTTTGTTTTTGGGCCAATGGCATCGATGACGGCTTGCGGATCCAAATCCCCGTTCACATCGGTTTCCACCCATTTCAATACGACACCTTGGCGTTCGCGTAAAAAATGCCACGGCACAATATTTGCATGATGCTCCATCACACTAAGAATTATCTCATCACCGGCCTGCAATCTGGGGGCAGCCCAGCCATATGAGATCAGATTAAGTGCTTCAGTCGTACCTGATGTAAACAATATCTCGTCTTCATGTTCCGCATTCAGGAACTGTTTTACAATCCCGCGGGTTGCTTCATATTTATCCGTTGCCAGGTTGGATAGATAATGCAGCCCACGGTGAACATTTGCATATTCATGGCTATAGGCTCGGGTAATCGCATCAATCACCACCTGGGGCTTTTGCGCAGACGCACCGTTGTCCAGATAAACCAAGGGCTTACCGTTTACTTCACGCGATAGAATAGGGAAATCTTTGCGAATTTCAGTGACATTATACATTTTGAACTGCCTCTGGTGTGAACCCTAAGAGAATGAGGATTATAGCCAGAACAAAAGCCACGCCAAAGAACGTGGCTACAATACCGGATATGACCGCAAAGATATTCGTAAAACCATGAATTTCCATTATAAAACTAACTGTCAAATGGATGAATATCAACAATGTAATCATGGCTGTAATTGAATTTAAAGCAGGAATGAACATGATCAGTAGCAGTTGTGCAAAACTAACCCCGAACATGATAAATTGCATCCAGATAAGTGCCGTCAGCGCCTCTTTAAATGTTGCAACACCATGAAATAATTGGCCAACAAATGTTATAATGGCGGCCGTTACGATAAATACGGCAATCTGTATTAAAAACAGTGGAATTGGGTTTAATGATATGATGCTAAGAGCGGCCTGAACCTCGACAGGTTCTATGTATAAAAACGCAATTGACATCAATGTGCTGATTGATGCTACCAAGACTGTTATTTGCAACAATTCCGGCATTGTAATCACGATATCCAAAACAATTCGCAAACAGCGTTTTGGTTCACGTAAAGATTCTAATGCAAGTCTAAATAGGCTTCCCGCCCCAATTGTTTGCATTAAAATTCTCCTCTGCTTTCATGTAGGTCAAACCTATCAGGCCGGTACATGAAAGCAAAGTCGGAGAATGATTATTTCGTGATTAAAAGGCTTATATACCCAGATCGAATACGCCGATTGATTTCAGGTAATACGCGCCAAACAAACAAGCCAGTGAAAGCACAGTCATCACCATGAATACCGGAGAAGATAGTTTGAATTTATGCGATTCAGTTATGCCTTCAGAAATCAACCAAACGAAGGGAATCAAACCCAACCAGTATGGCGGCAGTGAAATCCACTCTTCTTTAAAGACAGGTATGTAATCCTCAAGACCATGCATACCAACGGTAACCAATGCTGCAATAAAGCTGAATGGCGCAGATACCAGAGCGGCCCAGAATACACATACACGTGTCTCATACCAAGTTCCTTGCCCACCAAAAATTTTAGCGATACCAAAAACAATTGAAGAAAACAGATACATAAACGGTGTACGTATCATCAGCGCGCCGACCAGAAACAATCCTATTTCAGCAGGCATATGCGCTGCTGCACTGCTCATTGGTGACACAACCGTCTTAATGCTCCAAGACAGGAAAAACACCAGATCAGACAGTAGGATAAGAAAAACCAAGCGACCCTCATGCGGGTTTTCATCGATCAACCGGCGCGAAGATGCACGCATATCGCCCCACGCATCAATGATGCGTTCTAACATTGCGGTACGGTTTGTTGAGAAAATTCCGGTATATCCGTGGAATGAGTCGGTTTGCATAGTCATGCTGATATTCCTTACGCTACTGTTTTACTGGTTACTTATCTAGAACCTGAATACAGTTAGAATACGGCTAAAATATGAAACTTTTTTTATAAAAACGCGGCCACTTTAAAGTTTATACTTAACTGAAATACAAAGACAATTGCAGTAATTACATTAAGTAATTGCTGTAAAACATTGTTACCAATCATAAATGACAGCCCGTTTATCAGTATTAACGGTATTGTGACGACTGCAGACCAGACAAATACACGGCGCGCATGGCTCCATGAGGTATGACCTTTTGTGAATTTGAGAATCGCCCAATTGAGTAATCCTGCTGTCCCGAACAGCACCAGAGGTAGAAAAAAGACATACGATATGAAAAGCCCGCCCATCTTCGCCGCAAGCGTATCCGGATCAGGTGTTAGTGCCGCTACGCGCGGGTAACTAGCCAAAAGGTTCATAAACCCAAACAACATCGCATAAAATAACGTCTGTGCATCGGTTATTCCACGATCTATTTGGGCCTGCATAACACTTGTCGGTTCGTAGTTAGCCCTTGTAATATCACCGATTAAAGACACTAACTACGCCTACG
>JAJFHY010000172.1 GCA_021775375.1 Amylibacter sp.
TCGCACCCCTTGAATTCCCCTGCAATCGTCGGTATTACACCCCTTGATCAATAAAGGAATACGGCGATGGCACGTACCAATCCAATGCAATTCGCACAGCAAGTCCGCGCAGAGGTGGCCAAAATCGTTTGGCCGTCACGCCGCGAAACCGGCATCACCACGGTGATGGTGTTTATCATGGCGACTTTGTTTGCAATTTTCTTTTCGGTTGTCGATATTTCGGCCCGTGCCGGATTGGAAGCAATTATCAACTTAGCCTCTTGAAATTAAGGGGTTAGGGGCGTATCAGCCCAGTATTCGACACATGACTGCGCGCAACGATTCGTTTTGCGCGCTATTTTGTTGTCGGGTATGGATACGATAAGTATCTGAATTAATTGGAATTTTGGCAGGAAACTGCCTGCACGTGAAGGTGTCGGACTAAATGGCTAAACGGTGGTATTCGGTAAGTGTTCTCTCTAATTACGAGAAAAAAGTTGCCGAGCAAATCAAAGAGCTGGTCGCTCAAGAGGGATTGGAAGATCAGATCGAAGAGGCTTTGGTGCCTACCGAAGAAGTCATCGAGGTGCGCAAAGGCAAGAAAGTAACGGCTGAACGCCGCTTTATGCCGGGTTATATTTTGATCCGTATGGATATGACGGAACACAATTATCACTTGGTATCGAATGTGAACCGCGTCATGGGCTTTCTGGGTCAACCGGGCAAGCCAAGCCCGATGCGCGATGCTGAAGTGCGTTCAATTTTGAATCAGGTTGAGGAGGGTGCGGAAAACCCGCGTTCCACAATCATTTTCGAAGTTGGCGAAAAAGTGAATGTTACCGATGGCCCATTCGAAGGGTTCACCGGAATGGTCGAAGATGTGGACATGGAAGCGTCACGTCTGAAAGTGACCGTATCGATTTTTGGACGGGAAACGCCCGTTGAACTGGAATTCATGCAGGTTACGAAACAAACCTAGCATGGTGTCTGTGGGAGGCGAGGGTCACGCGTGATCCGAACCAGACCACACCAAATTGATCCAATGGCACGCGGCCAGAGGATCGGAGCAAAGTAGGAGGCCGTAATGGCTAAAAAAGTCGCTGGCACGATGAAGCTGCAAGTTAAAGCAGGTCAAGCCAACCCATCCCCACCCGTGGGCCCGGCATTGGGCCAACGTGGTATTAACATCATGGAATTCTGTAAGGCGTTTAACGCTAAAACGCAGGAACTGGAGCCGGGCGCACCTTGTCCGACAGTTATCACATATTATGTTGATAAATCCTTTACTATGGATATCAAGACGCCACCTGCGTCATACATGTTGAAGAAAGCCGCCAAGCTGAATTCCGGCGCCAAACTTCCGGGCCGCGAAATTGTCGGTTCTGTCACTGCAAAGCAAGTGAAACAAATTGCCGAAGCAAAAATGAAAGACCTGAATGCAAACGACATTGATGCGGCAATGCTGATCATCATGGGTTCTGCGCGTTCTATGGGCATTGAGGTGAAGTAATGGCAAAGCTAGGTAAAAGAACAACCGCAGCAAAGGCTGCATTTGCAGGTAAATCAGACGTATCAGTTGAAGATGCTGTAGCTTTGATCAAAGCCAGCTCAACTGCAAAATTCGATGAAACAATCGACATTGCCGTGGTTTTGGGTGTTGACCCGCGTCACGCAGACCAAATGGTGCGCGGTGTTATTGCCCTGCCAAACGGTACAGGCAAAACAATGCGTGTTGCCGTATTCGCACGTGATGCGAAAGCGGAAGAAGCAAAAGCTGCCGGTGCTGACATTGTTGGTGCAGAAGACCTGATGGAAATCGTTCAGGGCGGCACTATCGAATTTGATCGCTGCATAGCAACGCCGGACATGATGCCTGTCGTAGGTCGTCTGGGTAAAGTTTTGGGTCCACGTAACCTGATGCCTAACCCTAAAGTCGGCACTGTGACAATGGACGTCAAATCTGCTGTTGAAGCGGCTAAAGGCGGCGAAGTGCAGTTTAAAGTTGAAAAAGCCGGTGTTGTGCATGCAGGCGTTGGTAAAGCGTCATTTGACGAAGCCAAACTGGTTGAGAACATCAAAGCTTTTATTGGTGCTGTTCAACGCGCGAAACCGGAAGGTGCTAAAGGCACATACATGAAAAAGATCGCTGTCAGCTCTACCATGGGCCCTGGTGTCACTTTGAGTGTAGAAGCTGCGTTAGCCAGCTAAGAATTTGACCGCGCCCCAATGGGCGCGGTTAATAAGAAAAGGCGGTTCGCTGCCTTTTTTGACTGTCCGAGACGGTGGGTGCCGAAAAGCTTAATTGCCTGCCTGAGATGGGGAACGATCATAACAGCCTTCGGGCGGTTTTGCGAGGGACCCGTAATATAGGACCCTAAGATGCCGGTGATGCTTTTGGCAGATCCGGTGAAAACTGAGCCGGAGGGCGTAAGCCTTCTATAATTTGGAGAAAAACTGTGGATAGAGCCCAAAAAGAAGCCCTGGTCGAGGAACTCGGTCAAATCTTCACGGACTCTGGTGTTGTTGTAGTGTCTCACTACGCAGGCCTTACAGTTGCGGAAATGCAGGACTACCGGGCGCAAATGCGCGAAGTTGGTGGAACTGTACGTGTTGCCAAAAATAAGCTCGCCAAAATCGCTCTTGAAGGCAAGCCTTGCGTAAGCATTGCTTCGTTGCTGGATGGAATGACTGTACTGGCTTGTTCAGAAGACCCGGTTGCGGCGGCGAAAGTCACGCAAGCCTTTGCCAAGGGAAATGACAAACTTGTCATCCTTGGGGGTGCTATGGGCGAGACTGTGCTTGATGTTGCCGGTGTCAAAGCCGTTGCCGCTATGCCGTCACGCGAGGAGCTTATTGCTTCTATCGTTGGCTGTATCGCTGCACCTGCTGCGAACATCGCCGGAGCAATTGGCGCGCCTGCATCGAACATCGCTTCCATATTGGAAACGATCGAAGAGAAGGCTGCTTAAAGCAAACTGCAATTGTAGGGTGTGTGTTTGAAACCAAACCACACTGGAAACAGAACGTAAAATGAACTGGAACATATCAAATGGCTGATATTAAAAAACTTGCTGAAGAAATCGTAGGCCTTACGCTTTTGGAAGCACAAGAACTGAAAACAATACTTAAAGACGAGTATGGCATTGAGCCTGCTGCTGGTGGCGCTGTCATGATGGCTGGCCCTGCTGACGCTGGTGAAGCTGCAGAAGAAAAAGACGAATTCGACGTCATTCTGAAATCTGCTGGCGAGAAAAAGATCAACGTGATCAAAGAAGTTCGCACAATCACAGGCCTAGGTCTGAAAGAAGCTAAAGACTTGGTCGACGCTGGCGGTAAAGCCGTTAAAGAAGGCGCAAGCAAAGCTGAAGCTGAAGAGATCAAAGCGAAACTTGAAGCAGCTGGTGCTGAAGTCGAGCTTAAGTAATCTTCGGGGTTTCACCCCACTCAAAATTTAGCTGGCTTTGCATTTTGCAGAGCCAGCCGAACCTGTCTTTCAAAGGGCCTGATTATCAGACTTTTTGAAAGACACGGTTCAGGTTCGGGAGCCAAAGTCGGGAACTTTGGCAGGAATAGAACCTAAAACGTGTTTCGTTGGCTATGAGCGTCGGTGCCCGACGACAGTTCATGGTGAACACTAATAAAAAGGTGAATAAGAGCATGCCTCAGACGCATTCCGGTACAAAACGTATTCGCAAATATTATGGTAAAATCCGTGAAGTTTTGGATATGCCTAACCTGATTGAAGTACAGAAAAAATCGTATGATCTTTTCTTAAGATCAGGTGATCAAGATGCACACATGGATGGCGAAGGCATCAATGGTGTATTTCAGTCGGTTTTCCCGATTAAAGATTTCAATGAAACAGCTGTTCTTGAATATGTTAAATACGAGTTGGAAAAGCCAAAATACGATGTTGAGGAATGCCAACAACGTGACATGACTTACAGCGCACCACTGAAAGTGACGTTGCGCCTGATCGTATTTGATGTGGACGAAGATACAGGTGCACGCTCTGTTAAAGACATCAAAGAACAAGATGTATTCATGGGCGATATGCCTTTGATGACACCAAATGGTACATTTGTTGTAAACGGCACCGAACGTGTGATCGTTAGCCAAATGCACCGCTCTCCCGGTGTGTTTTTCGATCACGACCGTGGTAAGACACATTCTTCCGGCAAACTGTTGTTTGCCAGCCGCATTATCCCGTATCGCGGTTCTTGGTTGGACTTTGAATTTGACGCAAAAGATATTGTATTTGCGCGTATCGACCGCCGCCGTAAGTTGCCTGTCACAACACTGCTATACGCTCTTGGTCTGGATCAGGAAGCTATCTGTGCGGCATATTATGATACGGTAAACTACAAGTTCGATAAGAAGAAAAAATCTTGGGTAACCAAATTCTTCCCACAGCGGGTTCGTGGCACAAAACCGACAATGGATATCATTGACGCAAAAACCGGTGATGTAATTGCCGAAGCGGGCAAAAAAGTAACACCACGCACTGTTAAAAAGCTGATTGAAGAAGGCAAGGTCAAGAATGTTCTTGTTCCTTACGAGGCTTTGGTTGGCCGTTTTTCAGCTGTTGATATTATCAATGAGAAAACCGGTGAGATTTGGGTCGAGGCCGGTGACGAGCTGACGCTTGAGTATGATAAAGAAGAAAATATCATTGGCGGAACGATCCAGACATTGTTGGAAAATGGTGTCACTGAAATTCCGACTTTGGATATTGATAACATTAATGTTGGTCCTTATATCCGCAACACTTTAGCTGCTGATAAAAATCTTGGACGTGATACCGCACTGATGGACATCTACCGCGTTATGCGTCCGGGTGAGCCACCAACCGTTGAAACTGCATCCGCTTTGTTTGACACATTGTTCTTCGACAAGGATCGTTATGATCTGTCAGCTGTTGGCCGTGTTAAAATGAACATGCGTTTGCAACTTGATGCAGAAGACACCCAACGCACGTTACGCAAAGAAGATATCATTGCTGTTGTTAAGGCTTTGGTTGAACTGCGTGACGGACGCGGTGATGTGGACGATATTGACCATCTTGGAAATCGCCGGGTGCGTTCCGTTGGTGAATTGATGGAAAACCAATACCGCGTAGGCTTGCTACGTATGGATCGGGCTATCAAAGAGCGTATGTCATCTGTAGAAATTGACGCGATCATGCCGCAAGACCTGATCAATGCAAAACCCGCAGCCGCAGCCGTACGTGAATTCTTTGGTTCGAGCCAATTGTCGCAATTCATGGACCAAACCAACCCACTGTCAGAGGTTACACACAAACGCCGCCTATCAGCGCTTGGCCCAGGCGGTTTGACCCGTGAACGTGCAGGCTTTGAGGTGCGCGATGTGCATCCAACCCACTATGGCCGGATGTGCCCGATTGAAACACCAGAGGGGCCGAATATTGGTTTGATCAACTCTTTGGCGTCTTTTGCGCGGGTGAATAAATATGGTTTCATTGAAACACCATACCGCAAAGTAATTGACGGTCACGTCACTGATGACGTGAACTATATGTCAGCGACAGAAGAAATGCGTCACACAGTGGCGCAGGCTAATGCGCAGCTGGATGAAAACGGCAAGTTCGTGAATGAATTGGCGTCGACCCGTAAGGGCGGTGATTTCATGCTGAACCCACCTGAAAACATTGACTATATCGACGTTAGCCCGAAACAGCTTGTGTCTGTTGCGGCATCTTTGATCCCATTCCTTGAAAACGATGACGCTAACCGCGCATTGATGGGCTCAAACATGCAACGCCAAGCTGTTCCTTTGTTAAAGGCGGAAGCGCCTTTCGTGGGGACCGGTATTGAAAGTGTCGTAGCCCGTGACAGTGGTGCTGCAATCGCAGCCCGCCGTGGTGGTATCATCGATCAGGTTGATGCGATGCGTATCGTTGTGCGTGTTACCGATGCAATGGAAGCAGGCGACCCCGGTGTGGATATTTACCGCTTGCGTAAATTCCAGCGCTCTAACCAAAACACCTGTATCAACCAACGCCCGTTGGTGAAGGTTGGTGACCGTGTTACGGCTGGTGAAGTTGTGGCTGATGGCCCGTCTACGGATATGGGTGAACTGGCATTGGGTAAAAACATCCTCGTCGCATTTATGCCATGGATGGGTTACAACTACGAAGACAGTATTTTGATCTCTGAACGTATCGTGAAAGATGATGTCTTTACATCTGTTCATATTGAAGAGTTCGAAGTCGCTGCGCGTGACACAAAACTTGGCCCAGAGGAAATCACCCGTGATATTCCAAACGTAGGCGAAGAGGCTCTGCGCAATCTGGATGAGGCCGGTATCGTTTATATCGGTGCCGAAGTTGGCCCCGCAGATATTCTGGTCGGTAAAATCACCCCAAAAGGCGAAAGCCCGATGACACCGGAGGAAAAACTTCTGCGTGCGATCTTTGGTGAAAAAGCATCTGATGTGCGCGACACCTCACTGAAATTACCACCCGGTGATTACGGTACAGTTGTTGAAGTACGTGTGTTTAACCGCCATGGCATCGAAAAAGATGAACGTGCACTTCAAATCGAACGTGAAGAAGTTGAACGTCTGGCACGTGACCGCGATGATGAAACGGCAATTCTGAACCGTAACATCTATGCGCGTCTGAAGACTATGATCTTGGGTAAAACAGCCGTCAAAGGCCCTAAAGGTGTCAAATCTGGGTCTACGATTACCGAAGATCTGCTGGAAACACTCAGCTTTGGTCAATGGTGGCAATTGGCCTTGAGCGACGACAAAGAAGCCTCCGAGATGGAAGCTTTGAACGCGCAATACGAAGTTCAGTTGAAAACACTGACCGCCCGTTTTGAAGACAAGGTCGAAAAAGTTCGTCGTGGTGATGATCTTCCACCCGGTGTCATGAAAATGGTCAAAGTCTTTATTGCCGTGAAGCGTAAACTTCAACCCGGTGATAAGATGGCGGGTCGTCACGGCAACAAAGGTGTGATTTCGCGCGTTGTGCCACAAGAAGACATGCCGTTCCTTGCTGATGGTACGCCTGTTGATTTCTGTTTGAACCCGCTTGGTGTTCCGTCACGTATGAATGTCGGGCAAATCCTTGAAACCCATATGGGTTGGGCTGCGCGCGGTTTGGGTATCACAATTGATGAAGCCTTGCAGGAATATCGCCGCTCTGGTGATATGACACCGGTTCAAGAAGCAATGCGTGTAGCATATGGCGATACTGTTTATGACGAAGCCTTAAAGCCAATGGACGAAAATCAGTTCCTGGAAGCCGCCGGCAATGTCACTAATGGTGTTCCGATTGCAACGCCCGTATTTGATGGTGCAAAAGAAGCAGACATCAACGACGCGCTGCTGCGTGCAGGTTTTGCCAGCTCTGGCCAATCTGTGGTTTATGATGGCCGCACGGGTGATAAATTCGCACGTGAAGTGACCGTTGGTATAAAATATCTGTTGAAACTGCATCACTTGGTGGACGATAAAATCCACGCCCGTTCAACTGGCCCATACAGTCTGGTCACACAGCAACCGCTGGGTGGTAAAGCACAGTTTGGTGGCCAACGCTTCGGTGAGATGGAAGTGTGGGCATTGGAAGCATATGGCGCGGCATACACGCTGCAAGAAATGCTGACAGTGAAATCAGATGACGTGGCGGGTCGTACCAAGGTCTATGAAAGTATCGTCAAAGGCGACGATAACTTCGAAGCCGGTATCCCGGAATCGTTCAACGTACTTGTCAAAGAAATCCGCTCTCTCGGCTTGAATGTCGAATTGCTGGACGCGGAGACCGAGTAGGCGTTCGCGCCTGCTCCCTTTGGAACTCGAGATTAGGATCTAAAAAGATGAACCAAGAAATCACGAACAACCCGTTTAACCCGGTCCAGCCAATGAAGTCTTTTGACGAGATTAAAATATCTCTGGCGTCACCAGAGCGTATTCTAAGCTGGTCATTTGGCGAGATTAAGAAACCGGAAACCATTAACTACCGGACGTTCAAACCAGAACGCGACGGCCTGTTTTGCGCACGCATATTTGGCCCTGTAAAAGACTATGAATGTCTTTGCGGTAAATATAAACGCATGAAATATCGCGGCGTTGTCTGCGAAAAATGCGGTGTGGAAGTTACGTTGCAAAAAGTGCGCCGTGAACGCATGGGCCACATTGATCTGGCTGCACCTTGTGCACATATCTGGTTCCTGAAGTCATTGCCATCTCGCATCGGTTTGATGCTGGACATGACTTTGCGCGAACTGGAACGCATTTTGTATTTTGAACAATATGTCGTCATCGAACCGGGTCTGACCGATCTTAACTATGGTCAAATGCTGAACGAAGAAGAGTATATGGACGCACAAGACGTCTATGGCGAAGATGCGTTTAATGCGGGCATCGGTGCGGAAGCTATCCGTGAAATGCTGGCTAATATCGATTTGGATGCAGAAGCCGCGCAATTGCGTGAAGATCTGGCAGAAGCTACAGGCGAATTGAAGCCTAAAAAGATCATCAAGCGCCTGAAAGTCGTCGAAGCCTTTATCGACAGTGGCAACCGTCCTGAATGGATGGTGATGACTGTTTTGCCGGTGATCCCACCTGAATTGCGCCCTTTGGTGCCACTTGATGGCGGTCGTTTTGCAACGTCTGATTTGAATGATCTTTACCGCCGTGTGATTAACCGTAACAACCGCCTGAAGCGCCTGATCGAACTGCGTGCACCTGACATTATCGTACGTAACGAAAAACGGATGCTACAAGAGTCTGTTGATGCGCTGTTTGACAACGGTCGCCGTGGTCGTGTGATTACAGGTGCCAACAAACGTGCTCTGAAATCATTGTCAGACATGTTGAAAGGCAAACAAGGTCGCTTCCGTCAAAACCTTTTGGGTAAACGCGTCGACTTTTCCGGACGCTCTGTCATTGTGACTGGCCCAGAACTGAAACTGCATCAGTGCGGCCTGCCGAAAAAGATGGCGTTGGAGCTGTTCAAACCGTTCATCTATTCACGTCTTGAAGCAAAAGGCATGTCTTCCACTGTGAAACAGGCTAAAAAGATTGTTGAAAAAGAACGCTCTGAAGTATGGGATATTCTGGACGAAGTGATCCGCGAGCATCCCGTGATGCTGAACCGTGCACCTACATTGCACCGTTTGGGTATTCAGGCGTTTGAACCTGTATTGATCGAAGGTAAAGCCATTCAATTGCATCCATTGGTATGTTCAGCATTTAACGCCGACTTTGACGGTGACCAAATGGCGGTTCACGTACCACTTAGCCTTGAGGCTCAGTTGGAAGCGCGCGTCTTGATGATGTCTACTAACAACGTTTTGTCACCATCAAATGGTAAACCGATTATCGTGCCTTCTCAGGATATGATCCTGGGGATTTACTACATCACAATGGAACGCGAAGGCCTGATAGGCCAGGGCATGACGTTTGCTAATCCTCAAGAGGTAGAGCATGCGTTGGACAGTGGCCTTGTGCATTTGCACTCGAAAATCACATGTCGCATTGAACAAGCTGATGATGAAGGCAACATTGTTTGGCAGCGCTTTGAAACAACTCCAGGTCGCGTGCGTCTGGGATCGTTGTTGCCGTTGAACGCTAAAGCTCCATTTGATCTGACCAACCGCTTGTTGCGCAAATCTGAAGTGGCTGAAGTGATTGATACGGTTTATCGTTACTGTGGCCAAAAAGAGAGTGTTATTTTCTGCGATCAGATTATGACCCTCGGGTTCCGCGAAGCGTTTAAAGCGGGTATTTCGTTTGGTAAAGACGACATGGTTATCCCGGATAGCAAGTGGAGTATTGTGAACGATACGCGTAGTCAGGTTAAAGAGTTTGAACAACAGTATTTGGACGGTCTGATTACACAGGGCGAGAAATACAACAAAGTTGTTGATACCTGGTCTAAATGTTCAGATTCAGTTGCGGATGCGATGATGGCAGAAATGTCTGCCGTTCGCGTAAGCGATGCAGGCGCCGAGCAAGAGCCGAACAGTGTTTACATGATGGCTCACTCCGGTGCGCGTGGTTCGCCCGCACAGATGAAACAGTTGGGCGGTATGCGCGGCTTGATGGCTAAACCTTCCGGCGAGATTATTGAAACACCGATTATCTCGAACTTTAAAGAAGGTTTGACCGTGTTAGAGTACTTCAACTCTACCCACGGGGCACGTAAAGGTTTGGCCGATACGGCGCTTAAAACAGCTAACTCCGGTTATCTGACACGTCGTTTGGTTGATGTGGCACAAGACTGTATCGTGCGTCAAAATGATTGTGGTACGGATTTGTCTATCACTGCAGAGGCTGCTGTTAATGATGGCGAAATCATTTCCAGCCTGTCAGAACGTTTACTGGGTCGTGTAACTGCTGAAGATGTTATCAAACCGGGCTCGGATGAAGTATTGTTTGAAACCAATACGCTAATCGACGAGCGTATGGCTGATGCGATTGAAGCTGCCGGCGTTGTTGCGGTGCAAATTAGATCACC
This sequence comes from Amylibacter sp., assembly GCA_021775375.1. Taxonomy (GTDB): domain Bacteria; phylum Pseudomonadota; class Alphaproteobacteria; order Rhodobacterales; family Rhodobacteraceae; genus Amylibacter. The sequence goes on from JAJFHY010000172.1 coordinate 10,466, forward strand.
ACTGACCTGTGAAGCGGAAGACGGCATATGTGCAATGTGCTACGGCCGTGATCTGGCCCGTGGTACTATGGTCAATCTTGGTGAAGCTGTTGGTATTATTGCCGCACAATCCATCGGTGAGCCGGGCACACAGCTGACAATGCGGACTTTCCACATTGGCGGTATTGCGCAAGGTGGTCAGCAATCATTCCAGGAAGCGGGCCAAGACGGTAAAATCGAGCTGCGCAATCCAAATCTTCTGACAAACCGTAACAAGGAAACAATTGTTATGGGCCGTAGTACAGAACTTGCTGTTCTGGATGAAAACGGTGTGGAACGTGCCAAGCACAAACTTGTGTATGGTACACGACTGCTTGTCAAAGAC
>JAJFHY010000173.1 GCA_021775375.1 Amylibacter sp.
GCGCCGCGTCGATGGAACCGCTGCGGGCCATAAAATCGTACGTAATAATGCGATGGGTGGCGGGCACAAGGTTCTGGCCAAGCGTTTGGGGCAGGAACTCGCATTGATCCATGCGGTCAAATACGGGCAGGCCGAACTTGATTTTCTTACACGCCCCATCCCTAACCCAGCACTAAGCCGAATTGCCGAATACCGCGCAGCTCTTGATGCATCCGACATGCCGCAACCCACATTGGAATGGGGACTCTTTTGGCTTGAACAAAATGCACCCGAACCGGTTAAGGATCTGGTGTTATGTCACAATGATTTCCGCACCGGGAATTATATGGTGACCGAACAGGCCCTGACGGGCATTCTGGATTGGGAGTTTGCAGCTTGGGGTGACCCGCTGCAGGATATCGGCTGGTTCTGCGCCAAATGCTGGCGTTTTGGGGCCATTATGAATGAGGCAGGCGGTATTAGTGATCGCGCCGATTTTTACGTTGGATATGAACAAACCTCTGGCACGTCAATTGATCGAAATGCGGTTTTATACTGGGAGGTCATGGCAACAATGCGCTGGGCAATTATTGCGATGAAACAGGGGGACCGCCATATATCCGGGCGCGAACCGTCTCTGGAACTTGCTTTGACACGCCATATCGTACCCGAGTTGGAACTGGATATATTGCAGATGACGAAAGGGGCCGACGATGCGTGACAAACCACAAGCGGATGATCTGCTGAAGATCGCAGAGTTAACTTTCATGCAGGAAATTTTGCCGTACATCCCAGCCGACAGGAAATACACTGCACTCATGATTGCAAATGCAATGCGCATTGCCGCGCGGCAGTTCGGTAAAAATGAAATTGATGAGATTGCCGAGATTGCGGCACTGACTAAACTACTGGGTCATATGGATATTTCTGACAACCCCGACACGCTTTTGACGCTGAACAAACAGTTCGCGGCTGCCATTCGCACCGGCGCGTTTGCACCCGGTACCGCAGGGCATTCAAAGGCAAGGCAACACCTTTTATCTTGCGTGCAAAACCGTTTGGCCGAAGTTAACCCGAAAGCCTTGAATGGAGGCAATGATGATCGGTGATAAGCGCGGTCTGCAAGGCGAGCTGCAAAAAACACAAGCAAACTATGTGCCACTGAGCCCAATTTCATTCCTGACACGGGCGGCAAAAATTTATCCCGACCGATTGGCGATTTCTTATGGAGGGCGTCAAATTACATATGGTTTATTTCATGAACGCGTCAGCCGCTTTGCCTCTGCATTGGATAGTCTGAACATCGGTGTCGGGGATACGGTTTCGGTTATCGCGCCCAATGTGCCTGCACTATTGGAGGCGCATTATGCGGCACCAGCTATCGGGGCGGTTTTGTCGGCGATCAATATAAGGCTGGATGCAGCGACAGTGGCGTTTATTCTGGAACACAGCACATCGAAAGTTTTACTGGTGGACGACGAGTTCGCAGAATTGGCACTGGATGCTTTGCAAAAACTGAAAACCAAGCCTCATATCATCCGTATCGCGGATAGTTTCATCGAACCGGCACCACAGATCAGCCCGATTGAATATGAAGGTTTTCTGGCTTCAGGCAATCCACATTTCGCGCTGCAACTACCCAAAGATGAATGGCAACCGATTACGCTGAACTACACATCAGGCACGACAGGCGATCCCAAAGGGGCGGTTTACAGCCATCGCGGGGCCTATCTGAACGCAGTTGCCAACACGATCTCTTTTGGCATGAGCGCGGATACGGTTTACTTGTGGATACTGCCGATGTTCCATTGCAACGGCTGGTCACATACTTGGGCGGTGACTTTGGCGGGCGGCACGCATGTTTGTATGCGCAACACCGCACCAAAGGATATTTTTGATCAGATCGAAACTGCCGGGATTACACATACCTGTGGGGCACCGATTGTATTGAACATGCTGATCCATGCGCCTGAAACGGTGAAAAAACGCCCTGTTAAAACAATTAAGATCGCAACAGGCGGGGCACCGCCACCCAGCACTGTGATTGCGCAAATGGAGGAAATGGGGTTCGACGTTGTCCATCTTTATGGCCTAACCGAAACTTACGGGCCCGCCACAATTTGCGAAATACAGGATAATTGGGCGCGTTTGCCAAAAGGGGAAGTCGCATTGCGTCTTGCGCGTCAGGGACAAAGCCACCCGTTGGTTGAAGACTATCAGGTGGGCGATATTGACCGCGCCAAACCAATAGCAGCAGATGGTAACACGGTAGGTGAAATTCAGATCCGATCGAACACGATTATGATGGGATATCACAACAACCCAACGGCCACCGAGGCCGCCTTTAAAGACGGGTGGTTTCACACCGGTGATCTGGCGGTGATGCATGAAGATGCCTCTTTGGAAATCAAGGATCGCGCCAAGGACGTTATTATTTCGGGTGGCGAGAATATTTCAAGCATCGAAATAGAAGAGGTTTTGACCCAGAACCCGAAGATCAGTGCAGCTGCCGCCGTTGCCAAACCGGATGATAAATGGGGCGAAACACCTTGTGCTTTTGTGGAGCTTGTCGAAGGTGAAACCTGTACCGCAAAAGATGTGATCGATTGGTGCCGCCAGAATATGGCACATTTCAAAGTTCCCAAAAATGTTGTTTTTGGTGAGTTACCAAAGACCTCAACCGGCAAGATCAAGAAATTTGTGTTGCGCAAACGCGCCCGCAGCCTTGAATCCCGCTCTGAGGATACATAGGATGCGTCAAAATGCCTGTCTATCAGGCTTTGAAACCAAAGGAATATCCACATGACCAACGTAGTTATCTTGGACGGTGTCCGCACCGCTATTGGCAGTTTTGGCGGCTCTTTGAAAGAGTTTGCGCCTACTGAATTAGGCGCCCTTGTCGCAGCAGAAGCAATTAAACGCGCGGGTATTGCACCTGATCAGATCGATCAAAGCTTTTTTGGCCATGTGATCCATACCGACACACGTGACGCATATATCTCGCGCGTTGTCGCAGTGAATGCAGGCGTGCCCGTAACATCGCCTGCGCTGACAGTTAATCGTCTTTGCGGCTCTGGCCTGCAAGCGATTGTATCGGGGACACAAGCGATCCGCGACGGGGACGCGACAACAGCGCTTTGTGGCGGCTCCGAAGTGATGTCGCGCGCGCCACACGCAACCCAAGACATGCGTTGGGGCAAACGATTAGGTAATCCGGAATTTAACGATATGTTACTGGGCGCGCTTTCCGATCCGTTTGGCCACGGCCATATGGGTATTACAGGGGAAAACATTGCAAAAGAATATGATATATCACGTGAGGCACAGGACGCGTTTTCGCTTGAAAGTCATCAACGCGCCGAAAGAGCACAAAAACAAGGGCGGTTTGACAGTCAAATCCTGCCGGTCGAAAGCGTAAAGCGGGGTAAAACCACGGTTTTCGACAAGGACGAGCATATACGTTACGGTGCTGTTGCCAGCGACTTTAGCGGTCTTCGACCTGCATTCAGCAAGGATGGCACCGTTACCGCCGGCAATGCCTCGGGCATCAATGATGCAGCCGCTGCAATCGTGATAATGGATAGTGCAAAAGCCAAAGAGCAGGGCTTGAAACCGCGTGCGAAAATCGTGGGTTACGCCCTTGGCGGTGTGGCCCCGGAAATCATGGGCGCCGGGCCAATTCCGGCGGTAAAACGGCTACTTGCAAAAACCGGGCTGTCTGTGAGTGATCTTGATGTCATCGAGTCTAATGAGGCATTTGCATCACAGGTTTGTTCAGTGACAAAAGCGCTGGGGCTTGACCCCGCAAAGGTTAATCCAAACGGTGGTGCTGTGGCCTTGGGTCATCCGGTTGGCGCAACAGGGGTTATATTAATCGTCAAGCTGATGGCAGAATTGGAACGCATAAATGGACGTTACGGTTTGGCGACGATGTGCATCGGCGGCGGTCAGGGCATAGCTATTGCCATTGAGCGGATATAGAAGGACAACCCGTGGCACAGATTTTTCTTGTCAGACATGGTCAGCCTGAACGGAGCACAAATGGGTTTGACCCCGGCTTGTCAGAACAAGGTATATCGCATTCAAAAACCGTTGCGGCGTATCTGGGGGTCAGGAAAATATCCGCGATCTACGCCAGCCCATTAAAACGCGCACAACAAACCGCAGCACCGCTGGTATCCGCATGTGGGGTTGATTTGACATTGCTTGATGGATTGGCAGAAGCTGACAGAGATAATGACTATGTTTTCGCAGAAGACACAATGACTGATCCAGTGGAATGGGCCAAGTTCCAAACCGACCCGATTGGCTATCTTGGAGGCGATCATACGGAATTCGTCGCATCTGTTATGTCCGCATTCGAAACAATACAAGCAGCAAATCACATTCATAATGTGGTTATATTCACCCACGCATTTCCAATCAACATTGTGCTCGCGCGTGCTCTTGGGTTGGATGGGGTATTGAATTTCGTACCGCATTATTGCTCTATATCGCGTGTGAAAGCTCTTGATTTGAATGCAATAAAAGTCATCAGTGTGAACGAGACGGCCCACTTGGTTTAGGTGGCGTTTTGATTGCATTCGTTTAATGGTAATGGCGCAAGTGTATGGCAAAGGCAAAATTGAACATTAATATGTCCGAGTATGATTTCATTATTATTGGTGCTGGATCAGCCGGGTCTGTTCTTGCAAATCGATTGACCGAAGATGGCAAATCTAAGGTCTTGCTGCTAGAGGCTGGTGGCTCGGATTGTAATTTCTGGATCCAAATGCCTATTGGTTACGGCAAAGTATTTTACGACGAAAAGGTTAATTGGAAATATACCGCTGAGCCCGATCCAGCGTTGGGTGACAGGCAAATCTATATCCCGCGTGGCAAAGTTATCGGTGGCTCAAGCTCTATCAATGCGATGGTTTACGTCCGGGGTCATCAACAAGATTATGATGATTGGGGGCAAACCGCACTAGGTTGGGGATGGTCCGATATTGCTCCGGTTTTTAAAAGAATGGAGGATTGGTCCAAAGGTGCCGATGATCTGCGCGGTGCTGGTGGCCCGTTATCTGTTCAAGATACATCAGCCCAAGTACATCCTCTTAGCCGGACTTACCTTAAGGCGGCTGAACAAGCTGGAATTCCAAATAACCCGGATTATAACGGCGCGCAAATAGATGGGTCTTGTCTCTATCAAATTACTACGAAAAACGGACTGCGTGCCTCTGCATCCCGGTGTTATCTACGACCCGCGAAACAACGCAACAATCTTGATATTCAGCTCAAAGCACAAGCTACACAGATTGTACTAAACGGCAAACAAGCCATTGGTGTCGCGTACAGACAACATGGCAAACTGAAATCCGCAACCGTCAGACATGAGGTTATATTATGTGGTGGTGCTATAAACTCCCCGCAACTTTTGCAGCTTTCAGGAATCGGATCAGGTAAATTATTAAAAGATTTGGCTATCCCGGTTATACATAACGCCCCGGAAGTTGGACGTAATTTACAGGACCATCTAGGCTTTGATCATACGTTCCGTGCTTGTGTTCCAACCCTGAACCAAGTGTTGCGACCCATGTTGGGAAAATTACGTGTCGGCATGCAATATCTTTTGACACGTAAAGGCCCGCTATCGTTAAGCCTAAATCAGGGTGGCGGGTTTACACGCGTCCTTGAAAATGCCGATCGCCCGGATATCCAGCTTTACTTCACACCGCTTAGTTATACGCGTGCACCCGCAGGCAAACGCCCCTTGATGACGCCGGATGCCTTTCCCGGGTTTTTAATGGGCTTCAATCCTTGCAAACCAACCAGCGCCGGTTATCTGCAAATTCGATCATCCGATCCCTTTGATGCACCCGAAATACATCCCAATTATCTATCCACGGAACATGATCGGAAATTGATGATAGCAGGGACAAAGCTGATACGGAAAATCGCCCAAACACCTGCAATGAAAGCGATTATTGAACACGAAATTTCCCCTGGAGCAGATCTCACTTCGGATGCGCAATTGGAACACGTCATTCGCGAAAACTGTTGGACTGTATTTCATCAATGTGGCACCTGTCGCATGGGGACGGATAAATCAGTGTCAGTGGTTGACGAACGGTTGAAGGTGCATGGTATTGGCGGTTTACGGGTGGCGGACGCTTCAATTTTTCCATCAATTCCAACCGGGAACACGAATGCACCAGCAATTATGGTTGGCGAAAAAGCCGCTGATATGATCCTAGAAGATCTGCGGCGTTGAAAGGACTATCATGAAGATTAAACGTATCGAAAGTTTCAGCAACGAATGCGTCGGGTTCGTTCGTGTAACGGCTGAAAACGGTTTGCAGGGTTGGGGACAGGTTTCAACCTATCATTCCGATATAACGGCGGCGGTATTACACCGGCAAGTTGCCCCCTGGACACTTGGTCAGGATACAACGGATCTTGATGATCTGCTTGATCTGGTAACCGAACGCGAACACAAGTTTCCGGGCTCGTATCTGCGCCGCGCAATGGGTGGGCTGGATACCGCGATATGGGATTTGCGGGCAAAACAACAAGGCAAGCCGGTTGTTGAACTTCTCGGGGGAACGCCCGGTTCTATACGTGCATATGCATCTTCTATGAAACGCGACATCACACCAATGCAAGAGGCAGATCGTTTGAAACGTCTGCGTGATACCAAAGGGTTTGATGCATTTAAAATGCGTGCAGGTGCAGAAGTGGGCCGTAATCAGGATGAATGGCCGGGACGCACAGAAGAGATCATCCCGACTATGCGCCGTGAACTTGGTGATAGTGTCGATTTGCTGATTGATGCCAACAGTTGTTATACACCCGAGCGGGCCATTGAAGTTGGCCATATCCTTCAGGATAACAATTTCTGTCACTATGAAGAGCCCTGCCCCTATTGGGAATTGGAACAGACAAAACAAGTTACCGACGCCCTAAATATCGATGTCACAGGTGGTGAGCAGGACTGTGATTTACCAACTTGGAAACGCATGATCGATATGCGCGCTGTTGATATAATCCAACCCGATGTCATGTATTTGGGTGGAATATGCAGAACAATGCGTGTGGTCAAAATGGCAGCTGAAGCAGGACTTCCCGTAACACCGCATTGCGCCAATCTTTCGATGGTAACGCTGTTCACAATGCATTTATTACGCGCAATCCCGAACGCAGGTAAATACTTGGAGTTTTCTATCGAGGGTGCGGATTACTATCCTTGGCAAGAGGATATATTCATGGGGAATCCGTTCGAGATCACTGACGGTAAAGCAACCGTAACTGACACTCCCGGATGGGGCGTTGAGATAAATCCTGAATGGTTGGCAAAGTCTACATATCAATGCAGTGAATTCCCTGATTGATGAAAATTGTAGACTTGCCGCAATGTCACGCACGGATATGTTCGTAGCTCGGGTCATATGGCCCCGCCGCAATTACCTCTGCACGCACCATATCCCCTAAATGATCCAGTTCCATGACAGTACCAACCTCGGACTTGTTCGGGTTTACAAAGGCATAGGCCAAGTTCAAACCGACACGGTGGCCCCACTCACCAGAACTGATGGTTCCGATCACTTTATTGCCTTCCATCAAAGAGGCCCCCACATAGGCCGGCGCATAAGTGCAATCAATTTTCAGGCTAACAAGTTTCTTGTCCGGCTCGGCTTTTTGGCGTTTTTCTAACGCACTCTTACCGATATAATCGGCCTTATCCATCTTCACGAAACGGCTCAGTCCGGTTTCAAACGGATCAAACTCGGTCAACAGATCAGCTTTCCAATGCAAAAAGCCTTTTTCCATGCGCATCGACTCTATCGCGCGGGAGCCAAACAGCTTCATGCCATATTCAGCACCCGCTTCGCGCAACGCAAGATACACCGCATAAAGCGATGCATTCGGCACATGGATTTCATAGGCCAGTTCACCTGAAAAGCTAACTGACATCACTGTGGCCGGTGAAAATCCGATAAAACATTCGCGCACACTCAGCCATGGAAATGCAGCCGCACTCCAATCGCCACGGCTACAAGCTGCCAGCACTTCACGCGCTTTTGGTCCTGCCATAACCAGAATTGTCTGGTCATTGGTCAAGCTCTTGATATGCACATCCTCATCATCGCGTATATGCAGGCGCAACCAATCCATATCATGAAATTCTGCGGCAGCAGCAGAACCATACCAAACCCTGTCATCACCGCGATAGGACGCGGGAATATTCGCTATTGTTGCCTCTGCTTTGATCATTCCCATATCGTTCAAGAGATAACCCAGCCCAACCCTGCCCGATTTACGTGTCACATGACCGCAAAACATGCGATCAAGAAAATCATGTGTGCCCTTACCTGTGATTTCATACCGATTGAAACCACTGACTTCGCAAAGGCCGACATTGTTTTGTACATTGGCAACTTCACCTGCAATAACCTCAAAGGTTTCATCAAAATGGAACGATAGCGAGGGATGGAAATCAGGTGCAGGCTTAACATACTCCATACGTTCCCAGCCATTCACTACGGTAAATTCAGCACCCTCGGCCGCTAGTATTGGCGTAAGTGGTGTTGTTTTAGCTGGCCGTGCAGCTGGACGGTGCTCATGCGGAAAATGGAATCGAAACTCGTTTTGATAATCTTCAATTGCCTTTAAGGCGGTCATCTCGACGTTGGTGTGACCCGTAAAACGGCGTGGATCAATGCACCACGTATCGTAGCAGGCCTCGCCATGCACGATTTGCTGCGCCAAAAGCCAGCCATGCCCCCCGCCCTCGCCAATACCGGCACGTAAACCGATGATGCAAAAAGCGTTTCGCTTTCCGGGGATTGGGCCAACCAATGGTGCACCATCGATCGTATATGTGATAGGTCCATTGACCACGGTGTGAATACCCGTTTTCATCAGTGCGGGCATACGTTCAAATGCACCTTCCAACACATCGGTAACACGGTCTAAATCATCAGGGCAAAGAGCATTCACAAAATTTGGATCGATCCCGTCCATACCCCAAGTTTTACAATTCTGTTCATAGAAACCGATCAGCAGGCCATTTTTCTCCTGACGGCAGTAGTAATCTGAAATTGGGCAACGTAGTAGTGGCATGCGATGTCCAGCTTCCTTGATCTCGGAGATTTCTTCGGTCAGGAAATACTGGTGTTCCATGGATGAAACCGGGTGATGTATATTCATCATCTCGCCGACTTCATTGACCCGGTAACCGCATGCATTGACCACGATGTCACAATCTATGTCACCATGTTCCGTATGCACAGTCCATGTATCATCTTTGTGCTGTGAAAGTGCCGTCACAGGTGTGTTGCGATATACTTCCGCCCCCGCTTTGCGTGCGCGCCGCGCCAAGGCCTGACATAGCTGTGCCGGATCAATGTCGCCATCCAATGGGTCCCATAATCCACCGATCAGATTACTTGTCGATATCAGCGGGTGCCGCTGGGCACATTCCGCAGCATCTATAACCTCGAAATGGACATCCATACCACGCGCCATAGAAGCAAAGTGGCGATACCCTTGCATTTGTGCTTCCGTATTGGCCAAACGTATCCCGCCATCACCATGGTGATAGTTTATCGGATAATCAGGATCACACGCTAATTCTTGGTAGAGGTTGATCGAATGGGTTTTCAACCCGACCATCGTCTGGTTCATCCCGAAATTCGTAACCTGCGCGGCTGAATGCCATGTGGTGCCACTGGTTAGCTCATTGCGTTCTACCAGAACAACATCCGTCCAACCTTCCTGTGTAAGGTGATAGAGCGTGGAACATCCGGCGATCCCCCCGCCGATAACGACAACTTTGGTGCGCGATTTCATAATGAACTCCAACTTGATTTTTGCCATAATGGGCAGAGCTTGCAGGGGCAGGTCAACCGGGTACATGCAGTTTCGGATTTATAGAAGCAAATCATATTATTTTTGGAAAAATCTAATCAAGGCTTGTTATACCTTACTTGAACTCGGTTACTCCAAGTGCAGAATGCCGGAAAAGGGATGTCACTTATGACACAAGAACGCAGTTCAAAAATAAAACGGGGTGGCCGCAAAGAGCGATTGGCGCTTCGTGCGGCTAAGCCTGTATTGGATCCTTGCCCACCCGGTCAAATCGGTGGCACATATCGCCCCCTCTCGGAAACAGACCTTAAAAGCATTTATGAAACCGCATTACGCTTGCTTGCAGAGCTCGGGATGGGTGACGTTCCAGATAATTTGGCTAAAACCCTTTTGGCCGTCGGTGCGCAAGACAACGGAAAAGGAAGGTTTCTGTTTCCACGCGCACTGGTTACGGATGCCATTGATAAGGCCGCAAAAACTTTCGTTCTACATGGGCGAGATGAAGACCGTTCGATAGAGGTTGGTGGCAACAAGGTCTATTTTGGAACCGGTGGTGCGGCAGTGCAGACACTTGATATGGACAGCAGAATTTACCGCCCTTCGACGCTTCAGGATCTACATGATTTCACCCGATTGCAGGATACTCTGGCCAATGTCAGCTGGTACACCCGTTGCTGTGTGGCAACCGATGTACCCGACAACTTTGATCTTGATGTTAACACTGCCTATGCACTGCTGAAAAACACCACAAAACCCACCGCCACATCATTCACAGTAGCCGAACACATCGACCCCATCGTAAAAATGTTCGACATCGCAGCGGGGGGTGAGGGTGAATTTGCAAAACGGCCATTTGTAAAGGCCCATATCAGTCCTGTTATCTCACCCATGCGTTATGGCGAAGATGGCGTAGATGTGGTGTTTGGCTGCATCAAGCATAATATCCCGATCTCTTGCATTACTGCTGCACAAGCAGGTGCCACCGCACCGGCAACTTTAGCGGGATTTTTGGCACAATCATTGGCCGAAACATTGGCCAGTCTCATCATGGTGCACTCAATCCAGCCCGGCTATCCGATGGTGTTTTCCAATTGGCCGCTGGTCGTGGATCTGCGCACCGGGGCATTTTCCGGCGGCAGCGGTGAAACCGCAGTCCTAAATGCCGCCTCTGCGCAGCTTTCAAACTGGTTGGGCCTGCCTTCAGGCGTGGCTTCATCGATGACAGATGCCAAGGCAATCGATGCTCAATATGGCGCGGAAAAAGGCATAACTTCTCTTGCAGCTGCTCTGGCCGGTGGCAATCTGATTTATGAAAGCTCGGGTATGACAGCCTCACTTCTAGGCGCAAGCTTTGAAGGTTTTGTTCTGGATGACGAGATGCACTCAAATACCTATCGCGCGCTACGTGGCATCGAGGTCAATGAAGAGAACCTGGGTTTCGATGCTATCTGTGACGCGACCTTGGGTGAAGGACATTTCCTTGGCGGGGCGCACACGCTTGCGGCAATGGAACGTGATTATTTCTATCCATCACTGGCGGATCGGGTAGAGCCACGCACATGGGCCGAAAACGGTGCGCACGATGCGTGGGATGTAGCAAACGAACGCGCACGTCATATACTGGAAACGCACCACCCGGAATACCTAAGCGCGGAGCAGGACAAACAGATACGCGACAGTTTCAATATTCTGATCTGATAGTAACTATACACGTTCCAACATCAGCGCGATACCTTGGCCGACACCTATGCACATGGTACACAACGCGCGGTTCATTTGCTGATTTTGCAGCTCAATCGCGGCACTCAAGGCAATCCGCGTACCCGACATCCCCAAAGGATGTCCCAAAGCAATCGCCCCACCGTTCGGGTTTACAAGATCGGCATTATCGGCAAGCCCTAATTGGCGCATTACCGCCAAGCTCTGGCTTGCAAAAGCCTCATTAAGTTCGATCAGATCAACGTCCGTAATACTTAACCCAAGGCGGGTCATCAGCTTTTGCGAAGCCGGTGCAGGGCCAATGCCCATAATGCGCGGCGGAACACCAACAACAGCTGTGCCTGTTATCCGCGCTTTTGGTTGAAGTCCGTATTTCTCTACAGCAGCTTTAGAAGCAATCAAAACCACTGCCGCCCCGTCATTCACACCAGATGCATTACCCGCCGTGACAGAGCCGCCATCCCGAAAAGGCGAAGGTAGGCTTGCCAGTTTTTCCAATGTGCTTACGCGCGGATGTTCATCGGTATCGAATACCACCGGGTCTTTGTTTCGTTGAGGAATTACAACAGGTGTAATTTCCTGCGCCAACCGACCTGATGCAATTGCCCGTGCTGTTTTTTCCTGAGACCACACTGCAAAAGCATCTTGATCTGCGCGCGTGATATCAAAATCTGTAGCAACATTTTCAGCCGTTTCCGGCATGGATTCCCCACCGAATAGTTCCTTCATCTTCGGGTTCATAAAACGCCAGCCAATGGTCGTGTCAAATATCTCGGCTTTGCGTGAAAACGCAGTTTCAGCCTTGCCCATTACCATCGGTGCACGGCTCATGCTTTCGACGCCACCTGCCATTATTAAATCATTTTCACCTGAACGAATTGCACGCGCGGCCATGCCTATTGCTTCCAGACCTGATCCGCAAAGACGGTTAACCGTTACCCCGCCAATTGTTGTCGGTAGCCCGGCCATAAGGATGGACATGCGGGCGACATTACGATTGTCTTCACCTGCCTGATTAGCGCAACCGATGATCACATCGTCAATTGCTGCTGCATCCAGTTTTTTTGCGCTTGATACAACCTCGCGCAGAACGCCTGCCAACAAATCATCAGGACGTACCGATGATAATGCGCCGCCATACCGGCCAATGGGCGTGCGTAATCCTTCGCACAAATATGCATCTGTCATTGCTCATCCTTTGGAAAGTCAGCACTCTGTACCGTGTATAGCGACATAATGGTCAAACCTTTGGTTGCATCGTATTCTACCCACCTTACAGCGGTATTATGGTTTGTGCATCTTTGATTGGCCAATACCATAATTGTGTTCACTGCAGAAACCAATTGATAAAAATTAATTTGCATAGCGTGATTGAGTGGTCAATAATAATTATTAAAGATTCAAAGGGTTATCGCCAAGTGAAACAGATCGTAACAACCTACATCCAAGATGGTATTGCGGTTGTTTGCGTTAATAACCCCCCCGTTAACGCCACCTCAACTGCATTGCGACAAGGTTTGCTAGATGCTGTTACCGCTTGTGAAAACATGAGTGCAAAGGTGGTGATCCTATATTGCGAAGGCCCGACGTTTATTGCGGGTGGTGATATGACAGAGTTTAATGCGCCCCCCGCACCACCCGATTTGCCCGATGTCATACAGGCGATTGAAGACAGCGTTGTTCCATGGATTGCGGCTATGCACGGTACAGTTTTGGGCGGCGGATTTGAGATTGCAATGGGATGCGCATACCGTGTGGCCCTAACCAATACCCGTTTTGGTCTACCAGAGGTTAATGTGGGATTGATACCCGGTGCGGGTGGCACACAGCGCCTACCGCGCCTGATCGGCACCAATGCCGCTATTGATTTGACCACATCCGGACGGATGATAATGGCCAATGATTTGTATGACTTAGGTGGCTTGGATATGGTTTCAGACGCAGCCAAAGCACTGGAGGCCGCAAAAGCGTTTTACACTTCGCGTCCTGATCGGCCCACAGCAATCAACCTGCGTAAATGTGACGCCCTTAGTGAAAGTGCGATAAAAGATCTAAAGACACAGATCACACTAAAATCCAAAGGCCAGCAATCCCCGCTACACTGTCTAGAAGCCACTTTGATGGCGACGCAGATGCCATTTAAATTGGGCCAGCCAAAAGAACGTGCACTTCATCTGGCTTTACGCAACAGCGCTGAATCGCGTGCATTACGCTATGTGTTTTTTGTAGAACGCGCCGTGTCCAAACCTGCAATCTTGGGCCAATCGAAACCCCGTGACATCGCGCAAGTTGCGGTCGTTGGTGGCGGTCTGATGGGTGCAGGTATTGCGTTTTCCTGCCTTCAAGCAGGGTTGAATGTGTCATTGCTTGAGCAGGATAAAGATACAGCAGATAAGGGGTTTGACCGAGTTTGTAGCCTGATTGACGGTGCAGTAAAACGTGCGAAAATTACCCGTGAAAACGCTGATAAATTACTGAAAAACCTGCAATTTGGCACAGACTACAATCTGGCGGAAAATGCAGATATAGCGATTGAAGCCGTCTTTGAGGACTTGGAAGTAAAAAAAGCCGTATTCCAACAGCTTGCCGATATGATGCGCCCCGATGCTATTTTGGCGACCAACACATCCTATATTGATCCGGTTGAAATTATGCAGGGGATCAGTAACCCATCACGATGTATTGGACTACATTTCTTCTCACCTGCCCACATCATGAAACTGTTGGAAATTGTGCGTCTACCGGCAACTGATCCCGAAGTAATCGCCACAGGGTTTGCGTTGGCTAAACGGTTGCGCAAGGTCGCGGTTCTATCAGGGGTTTGTGACGGGTTCATTGGTAATCGCATCTTAGCGGCGTACCGTCGTGAAGCAGATTATCTGTTAATGGATGGTGCCAAACCCGGAGACATTGATGCAGCGATGCGCGCCTTTGGCATGCCGATGGGGCCTTACGAGTTACAAGATTTAACCGGCCTGCAAATTGCCTGGGCCAACCGCAAACGGCAGGCCGCCACACGCCCACCCGAAGAACGCTATGTAAAAGTCGCAGACATGTTGTGCGAAGCGGGTCGCCTGGGCCAACGCAGCGGTGCAGGATGGTACCGTTATGACGAGAACAGCAGAACACCGATCCCCGATCAATATGTCACCGACCTGATCAGGTCTTTGGGTGCAGGCCAACAAAGTTTCAGCCAGGACGGCATAATAAATCTTATCCTTGCCGCTATCATAAATGAAGGCGGGCGTATTATCGAGGAAGGTATCGCAGAGCGTGCTATTGATGTCGATATGGTGATGGTCAACGGCTACGGCTTTCCCCGCTGGCGCGGCGGGCCTATGCACTACGCCACCGAAATAGGCTTGGAGCAGGTCAGGGCGGACATGGCACAAGTGGCATTGCAAAGCCCCAACAGTTGGGTCGTATCGGATATGTTGAAATAGCCCTGACGATTAGGGGTGTTCCCCAGCGTAACTCTTGACCATAATTACACAGTCTAGATACTGACGCGAAAGGGGTTTTACCATGTATAAAGTTGCAATCACCGGCACGGGTGTCTTTACCCCTGAACAAGTCATTACCAACGATGAACTTGTCACCGCATTCAATGCTTATGCAGATAAATTCAACTTTGAAAATAACGACGCGATTGAACGTGGCGAGGTAGCTGCCAAAGAGCATTCATCCTCCGAGTTCATCTTTGCCGCCTCTGGCATCACCCAACGTCATGTGATGGATAAAGCAGGCGTTCTTGACCCGAATGTGATGTACCCCCATTTTCGCAAGCGCAACGATGACGAACCTAGTATCATGGCCGAAATGGCCCTTGACGCATGCACTAAAGCATTGAAGCAAAGTGGAAAAACCGCAAATGACGTAGACTGCATAATTGTCGCGGCGTCCAATCACGAACGTCCCTACCCCGCCATCGCAGTCGAGGTGCAGGGCTTGTTGGGCGCAGGCGGTTTCGGGTTCGATATGAACGTCGCCTGCTCGTCGGCCACATTCGGCATCCAAGCCGCCTCTGACATGATCCGCACTGGTTCAATCCGATCGGCGCTTGTGGTTAATCCCGAGATTTGTTCAGGCCATCTGGAATGGCGCGACCGCGATTGTCACTTCATCTTTGGAGACGTTTGCACTGCCACATTTCTAGAGCGTGCCGATAACGCCAAAGGGCCGCATTTTGAGGTTATATCTACGAAATGCGCCACGCAGTTTTCCAATAATATACGCAATAACAACGGCTTTTTACGCCGCTCATTACCTGCGGGCCTAACTGATCAGCGCGATATGCAATTCATGCAAGAGGGCCGAAAAGTCTTTAAACAAGTGGTGCCGATGGTCTCAAAACATATCCTTGATCACCTTTCATCCGAAGGCAGGGGCGCGTCCGAATTAAAGCGCATGTGGCTGCATCAGGCGAACAAGGCAATGAACGATTTTATCGGTCGAAAAGTGCTGGGTCGTGTACCCGAAGAAGGCGAACAGCCCAATATTTTACAGGATTACGCGAACACCTCTTCCGCAGGTTCTATCATCGCGTTTTCACAACATTCCGATAACCTTAAAACCGACGATCTGGGTTTGATATGCTCCTTTGGCGCGGGTTATTCCGTTGGCAGTATTTTGGTAAAACGCGTTGGCTGATGTTTTAGAAATACAGCTCCGCTACACCAATTCCTCCATTTTCCGCAGCACCGCAGTATAACAGATAAGTTTTTCCCTCGTCCTCAAATACACATGGGTCACGTAATGACCTTTGACGGGCATGCGAAGCGCCAACCTTGGATCGCACCAATGGCATATCACCCCCCTCCCAAGTCAGTTCAGGTTCCAGAACAAGTTTGGGTTCACTTGCTTTCCAGCTTTGCCAATCAGGCGATAATACGATCTGGGAATGAAAGATACGTTCCGGACAATCGTCAATGCAGCTGAAAAAGATATGTAATATTTCACCCTTAATATGGGCCTCAGCATGACGGATAGTTCGATTAGGTTGATTGGGTGTTTTTATATCCGGCAAGATAGGCCCAACCTCGAACGGCCCATCCCATGAAGTTGACCGTAAAAATACGCCTGCCCAACTTATCGCATACACTCGGTTATCATACGAAAATGCACGAAAATAGGGCGGTCCCAACAGGGGTGAACGCGGCGTGAATACCAAGCCGTCTTTGGAATAGGCAATCCGGGTCTGCTGATCCCCATTTGGCAAAAGCCCATGATAATACATGCGTATTCGGGTGTTTTTGTCATCTACATGCACATCTGGTGAAGCAATATGGGCATATAAATAGCCACCTTCCAATCCAATCGCCCAATCGGGACGCTCAGAAAGGGGTGGTTCAGGTGGGTCCGTTGGCACAAATAATGAGTCAGCGACATCAAGAATACCCGGTACATACATTTTCCATGGCCCAAGCACTTCATCAGCATAAGCCATTCGTATATATCGCCCCATATGGTCGGCAAAATACAAATAATAACGCCCAAGGGGATTTTCCACCCAGTCTGGCACACGGATAATTGAAGGACCGTTGATATTGTCCCCCATCCTACTATCCATATTTGGCCAAATGATTGGTGCATCCAGCAAACGTTTGGCTTTAACGGGCATGTTGTTTTATAAAAATAATTTCGATGCAGAGCATTAAAATAAACGCCCGCCAATGGGCACATCCAGATCCGGCTTTAACAATACGACCTCACCATCCGGGTCAGGCACACCCAAGACCAATACTTCTGACATTACAGGGCCGATCTGTCGTGGTGGGAAATTGACAACCGCCATCACTTTGCGCCCGACAAGCGTGTCGACATCATAATGCACGGTAATTTGCGCGGATGACTTTTTGACACCCAATTCAGGGCCCATATCGACCCAGAGTTTGTATGCGGGTTTGCGCGCTTCAGGAAACGGTTCCGCACGGGTGATCTGGCCAACACGAATATCGACGGCCATAAAGTCATCAAAAGTTATTTCACCCATCTATTTCCCCAATTCACGGCTACGATCAGCTGCAGCTTTTATACCATCCCCGACAATTTTCGGAAAACCTGTATCAGCATCCATCAACACTTCCAATGCGGCCGCTGTCGTGCCGGCCGGCGAAGTTACATTGATACGCAATTGTGCTGGATCTTCATTCGACAGTTCGGCCAACTCGCCAGCACCTGCCACCGTTGCTTTTGCCAATTTCATTGACAATTCCGGTGGTAATCCTTGCGCGGCACCTGCAGCAGCCATTGTTTCTATCAAGTGAAAGACATATGCAGGGCCGGAACCCGAAACAGCTGTGACCGCATCCATCTGCCCTTCATCATTCAATCGCACCGTCTGACCAACAGCCGCCAACAGGGCTTCTGCCATATCCATTTGTGTGTCATTGGTGTGGGCGTTTCCAATTATCGCTGTAATTCCATGCCCGACAGCCGCAGGTGTATTTGGCATGGCGCGAATAATCGGGGATTTTTCCCCAAGGATTGTTTCAAGACTGGCAATAGAAGTACCCGCCGCAATAGACACAAACAGAGTTTCCCCATTGCCCAGCGCCTGAAGTCGCGGCAAAGCTTCGCCCATCATTTGTGGTTTTACAGCAAGAATACATACGGCTGGGCTTGTTGGTAAGCCCGCATTCACTGACACGCCGCTGGCCATAAGACTTTGCACCCAGTCAGACGGATAAGGATCGATAATAGTTACAGACGCAGGCTTAATTCCTTGCGCCAACCAACCTTGCAGCATTGCAGATCCCATTTTACCGCATCCCAGCAAAACCAGACCGTTTTGATTTATGTTATAAAAATCCATGGCATTTCACCCCTCTATAGAGGCGACAATCGTTCAAAAATCATTGAAGATCAAGCACGACCATAGGCTTGTGTCATTGCGATATTCATGGCCTCTTTAACAGGGCTATTTCCCCAACAGACCAATTGGAATGCAGGATAAAATCGCTCACAGGCGGCAACTGCTGCAGACAACATCTGATCGATTTGTTCTGGCTGCGCTGTGGCTTCCCCGCCTAACAATAAACCGTATCTGTAAACCATCAGACGTTGTTCATGCCATAGTGAAAATGCCCCGGCCCACGATGCGTCATTTGCTTCATTTAAAGCATGATAAAGAGACGGAAGCGTGTCCTCTGGAGGGTCCATTTCGAATGTGCAAACCATTCGCAGGGTTTCGTCATACGAAGACCATGCAAGCGTTATTGAATAGCTACGCCAAGAGCCCTCGACAACCATTGCAATTTGATCTTCTGCAACGCGGTCAAAGTCCCATTCGTAATGTTCTGCTAGCGTTTCAACGACATCAATTGGATGTAAATCATCTGCGCCCAGATAGTGCTCTGTGTTTGCCATATTCCTGCCCCTCAATTTTTTGTTTTAGTGAGGGCGAAGCCCTAGTATTAGAGGGTCTCGCAAGGTATCGCGGTTTTTCCCGCATTCCTTACTACATATGGTGTTATACAAAAGCCTTTCTGTAAAGCTAAAACTTCAACAAATCAAAAATTACCCACAGAAAAGATTAAACTATCCACAGCATTATTGGGTTATCCACGACCCAAAGCATCCAGAATTGGGCAATTCGGGCGGTCATCTCCGTTGCAACTGTGTACGAGCAATGACAATTCTTTTTGCAGTTTTTTCAGCTCGTCAAGTTTCGCATCAATTTCGACAAGATGTTGTTTGGCAATGCTGCGAACTTCGGAACTCGCACGACTTTGATCTTCAAAAAGCCCAAGCAGCTTGCGGCATTCCTCTATCGAAAAACCCATCGCACGTGACCGGCGCACAAATATCAGCTTACGCAAAGTTTTATCATCATATGTGCGATAACCGGCTTCTGTGCGTCCGGTAGGTTTCACCAAATCCACATCCGCATAATAACGTACGGTTTTTACAGGCAGATCAGCCCGTTTTGCGATCGTTCCTATATTCACTTTCAAACCTTCCTAAACATCCAGTTACTGGAATGTTATAGCACTGAAAGCATGTTCGTCACATCTTTTAAATAAGGCAGCCGTTCTTGGGCAGCCGTAACTGCACCGGCATCTATTTCAGCCAGCAAAACCTCTTCTGCCAACCCTGCACGTGCCGCATCAGTCCCCGTTGGGGTCACAATGCAACTGTGACCGTAATAATCCAAACCACCCTCAATACCTGCGTGGTTCGCATAAGCCAGCCAAACGCCGTTCTCAAAAGCCCGCGTTGGCATGACCTTATCAGCCACAACCGGCCAGTTTACATTCAGGGCAGTCGGCACAATTACCAACTGCGCGCCCATCTGTGCTGCTTTGCGCAGGGTTTCGGGAAATTCCGCATCATAGCAGATAAGGATAGCGCACTTCAGCCCCATGTAATTACACATAGTCATCGCGTTACCCGCAACGAAATGATCCTCTTCAAAGCCCGGTGGGATTGCCAGTTTTCGGTGATTAGCAAGGGTTTGCCCTGTGGCATCCAGAAACAAAGCGGAATTGTATAGAGCCCCGCCAGCCAGTTCAGGATAGCCGAAAACCAGTGCAGTATTCGTAGATTTAGCCATATCAGAAGCTTGCTCGATAAAGCCCAAGCTTTCGGTCTGAGCAATATGACCAACTGTATCACCGACATTATAACCTGACAGAAATAGTTCGGGGCAGACCATCAGATCACATTCAACCTGTGACACTACATCTGCCAATTTGTTCAGGCGTTCCTGAACACTTAACCCACCGCCTGCGGATTGAAATACCGCCAACTTCATCCTACTTACCTGCGATCAGAATATCGCGGTTATAATTGGTCAGATATTCAAACCCCGTATCCGTCACAACAATACTGTCGCCAATGCGTCCACCCAACTCTCCATCCACCGATATACCGCCATCGACGGCAAAGGTCATACCCGGTTGTAATATTGTTTTGTCGCCCGCTTTCAGTTCCGGTGCCTCAAGATAAGACATACCAATAGAACGCCCCGTCCTGTAGCCTGTCTCATAACCGCGTTCAGCGTAAACCACATTTGCAGCTTCAGCTACACTTTCAGCCGTAACACCGGGTTTAATAGCAGCAATCGCGGCTTGTTGTGCGTCAAGTGCAGCCTGTTGAACCTTAGCGGCTTCATCCGATACCGCTTCGACAAAGAACATCCGGTCAAAGCCCAGTTTATACAGTTTGAACTGCGCCATATTGCAAAAACAGAAATAGACCGGGTCAAATTTTTCCAATTTTTTAACACTGGCGCGGCGATGCACCATGGATGTGTCTTTACCCGATTGCATAACTTGCAGATTGTGGATCATCGGGGACACAAACGCATCCCAGCCTTTGTCGGTCAGGAAACCGGCGGCCTTGCGCGTGCCTGCATTGATGACCGCCAATGCGGCCTCGTACTCCGGAACACCTGTCGCTAACGCCCCTTCGGCGGCGGCCATCATATCGCCGGCAATGGCACCTGCCTGTTTCATTACTTCAATTTCTTCAGGCGATTTTATCATTCGCATTTCACCCAAAATAGGTGTGATATCAGTCACTCCGACATTGGCCAGCGCACTATCCATCCAGTTACGCACAATCGCAGGCATCAGGTTTATTTCAACGCCAACCCGTGTCGGGTTTGGCCCTAATATGGCAGACAGGACGTTTTGCCAGCTGTTCGGCCCGAAGTCTTCCCAAGTATGGATGTCCTTGACCCAGGTCATCGCCTCGACCATTTCGCTTTCCATCAAGGGGGTGATGATTGCGGGGGGCTTGTCCGGCCAGACCACAAGCATGGTGGGGCGCCCGAATTCTACGGACAGATAACCCCAGAAACCGGCAAGATAAGCGATCGAACTTTCATCAGTGAAAATCGCCACATCAATGTTATTCGCGGCCATTTTGCGTTGCAACGTGGCAGTTCTGGTTTTTGCTTGTTCTAACATTGGCACAATCCTTTTTAGTGATTTTACTAGTCACCAAAAATTACGATTCGCCTAGAAAAATCAGATTATTTCTTAACAGCAGTTTTTTTGGCAGCAGGTTTTTTCTTAACCTCAAGCGCTTCAATCCGCGCCAATAGCGTAGCATTTTCCTCACGCGCCTTTTGTGCCATCAAACGTACTGCATCAAACTCTTCACGCGTGACAAAATCACGGTCTGCCAACCAGCGGTCGACCAAGGATTTCGCTGTATTTTCCGCCTCATCCTTAGCGCCTTGCGCTACACCCATGGCGTTGGTCATCAATTTGCTTACGTCTTCGAATATCTTGTTGCGGGTTTGCATGCTCATAGGCTCCGTAAAAACTGTTATTCACTATATGGACACTTACGTATAAAAAGCCAAGAGCCGCTTGACAACGCGACTATTCGCGCCATTCATGCGCCCATGACATTTACACACCTGATACCCTTCCCGAACATCGACCCGATCCTATTTTCATTTGATGTGTTCGGGTTTAATTTAGCTATTCGCTGGTACGCATTGGCCTATATAGCCGCATTTTTGCTGGCGGCATGGTGGATCAATCGCCTGATCAAGATACCGGAACTCTGGAAAGACGGCACCCCGCCACTTACAAAATTGCAAGTCGACGATTTTCTAACATGGATGATTATCGGCACCATACTTGGCGGGCGTGTTGGCTATGTCCTGTTCTATGACTTTGGTTTTTTTGCGCAAAACCCCGCCCAGATCATCAAGGTCTGGCAAGGCGGTTTGTCCTTTCACGGCGGTTTTCTGGGAGTGATCACAGCTGGATTATTATTCTGCTGGAAAAACAAACTTAACCCGTGGTCAGTAGGCGATGCGATCGGTTGTTCCGTCACAATCGGCCTGTTTCTGGGACGCCTCGCCAATTTCATCAACGCAGAATTATGGGGCCGCCCGACAGATGTGCCTTGGGCGATGGAATTTCCGGGGGCAGACTGTCCGATATGGTGGATAAGCGATGTCTGCGCACGCCATCCGTCACAACTTTATGAAGCCGCTTTGGAAGGCGCCTTTTTATTCCTGATCATCACTTACCTTGTATTCAAACGCGGTTGGCTGAAAATACCGGGCCAAATTGTGGGTGTGTTCTTCATCGGCTACGGCACCGCCCGCACCATTGTAGAGGGTTTTCGCCAAGGTGACGCGCAATTCACCGGCCCGACCAATCCATGGGGCCATGTGATCCGTTTTGGGCAAGACTTTGACAGTTTAGGCCTATCCATGGGGCAAATCCTGTCACTTCCGATGATCGTGGTTGGCTTGGCTATTTTGCTGTACGTACGAAAACGGGCATGACACCGCTTACAGAAATATTACTGGCGCAAATAGCCCGATCCGGACCGATCACAATTGCCGAATATATGACCCAATGCCTGCTGCACCCAAAGCACGGCTATTACACAACACACCAGCCGTTAGGTCAGGCAGGCGATTTTGTAACCGCACCCGAGATCAGCCAAATGTTTGGTGAAATGATAGGACTCTGCCTCGCACAGGCATGGATGGATCAAGCTGCGCCCGCGCGCTTTACACTGGCAGAATTAGGCCCGGGGCGCGGGACATTAATGGCAGATATATTGCGCGCCACGAAAGGGATTGCAGGCTTTCACGCTGCTGCAGATATCGTTCTTGTCGAAGCCAGCCCAAGCCTTCAGTCACAACAGGCGCAGACCTTAGGTAGCTATGATGTGCAATGGGCAAACACTGTTACCGAACTGCCCGAACAACCCTTATTCCTTGTGGCCAACGAGTTTTTTGACTGTTTGCCCATCAGCCAATTTATCCGAACCAACCACGGTTGGCAGGAACAGATGATCGGCGCAAACGATGGTACATTGGGCTTTATTCTGGCTGCCCATACACCAACATCTGTGTTCAGTGATGCGCCTCTTGGCACGGTGCTGGAAGTCTGTCCAAGTGCAGTTGCAATAACGGCAGATATTGCACGGATTATCGGTGAAAATGGTGGAGCGGCCATAATCTTGGATTACGGTGACTGGGTCCCAACGGGCGACACATTGCAAGCAGTTCAAAACCATAAAAAGGTCGACCCTTTGCATGATTGCGGTGCGTCAGACCTGACCGCCCATGTGAACTTTCACAGCCTGTCAGAAGCCGCCAAACCCTTTGCACAAGTCAGCGGATTAACTGCGCAGGGTATTCTGCTAGAGCGCCTTGGCATCACAGCAAGGGCACAAACCTTGGCGACCCAACTACACGAAAAAGCCTTGGAAAACCACATCGCAGCACATCGCCGCTTGACCCACCCCGATGAAATGGGGCAACTTTTCAAGGCAATTGCAATCACGCCCAACGGGGCAACGCATCCTGCGGGGTTTGAGACATGACACTTGAAATACTGACATCAGATGCTTTAACGGCCCAACACGGGTTCTTTACACGCAAGGGCGGGGTATCAACAGGTATTTATCAAGGGTTAAACTGTGGTTTGGGCTCAAACGATATTAACAAATCTGTATTGACCAACCGCACTAAAGTGGCAAATGCCATGCAGGTTGACAGCGAAGCTTTACAATCCGTTAACCAGATACATTCCGCAAATGTTGCAACGCTTACCGGATCAATTGACCGCAATGCCAAAAAGGCTGACGCAATGGTCACGGCGACCAAAGGCATTGCTTTAGGTATATTGACGGCAGATTGTGCCCCTATTTTGTTTTCAGACCCCGATGCGGGTGTCATTGGGGCGGCCCATTCCGGCTGGAAAGGTGCTATCAGTGGAATTTCTGAAGCAACACTCAGTGCAATGGAAGCTTTGGGGGCCAAACGGGAAAATATATCAGCCGTTGTAGGCCCATCGATCAGCCAAAGAGCATATGAAGTTGGCCCGGAGTTTTTTGAAGATTTCACCGCGTATGACGGCGCATATTCCCGCTTCTTTGCCCAGGGCACAGATGATCGCATGCAATTCGATCTACCGTCTTTTTGCCTGTACCGGCTGCGCGAAGCGGGTATTGGCCACGCCACATGGACGGGCCATTGCACGTATAGTGAACCGGATCGGTTCTATTCATATAGACGCACATGTCATGCAAAACAGGCGGACTATGGGCGATTAATTTCAGTTATACGTCTGTAGCATTATACACTTGGTCTAACGTTAGACCTATACCGGCCTAATTCTTGCCGTAAAACATGATGGTTGACATCACAAAATTGTTACTATTTCACCATGCATTCTAAACATAATGATTAAAAACAATATCTTAGGTTATTGTTTCCACTTTGGACACAATTGAACAAAATATCGAAACAAAAGAATTATTTCTTTTTTACAATCGCCCTTTTAGCGCCTTGATATTTATTAAAATGGATAACAAGGGCAAACAAAGAATTTAACTGCTTAGTAAACAGTTGTAATCAGTACCGTTAGTAACCAGTTTT
>JAJFHY010000174.1 GCA_021775375.1 Amylibacter sp.
CCGTAATGGACAGGCTTTGGGTTGAAGGTGCAGAAGGGCGCAGGCGATTTTTGGACCGCCTAACCATGAGCATGGAACCACGCCATGCCGAGCAATCCGTGGTTTATGAAAAATCTATGCGTGAACGCAATCGCATGCTGAAAGACGGCGTGCGTGACCCATCGTGGTATGCTGCAGTTGAAAGACAAATGGCGGAAGCCGGGGCCGTGATCGAATGCAACCGGATGCTAACAGTGCAACGATTGCAAGAGGCGCAAAAAGGTGCAGATACTGCCTTTCCAACAGCAGAGCTTACGCTGGTTGGGCGGGATGATGGTTCTATCATCACTGATAAGGACGATCTTCTGGAAGCATTCAAAGATAGCCGCTCGCGTGATATGGCGGCGGGTCGTACGTTGGTTGGCCCGCACCGTGATGATATGAATGCGGTCTATACTGCCAAGGGTGCGCCCGCCAAGCAATGTTCTACCGGCGAGCAAAAAGCCCTGCTCGTTTCGCTTATTCTTGCTAATGGCCGTGCATTGGCGCAGGATTTCGGGGCGCCACCGATATATTTGCTGGACGAGGTTGCAGCCCATCTGGACTCTGATCGTCGCGCTGCACTTTATGATGAAATATGTGCGTTGGGTGCACAGGCGTGGATGACGGGAACGGGAGCGGAATTGTTTGATGCAATGGGTGAGCGGGCAATGTATTTGGAAGTCGAGGATAAGGCAGGTATTTCATCCATTAGGGCGCATTAAGGAGCTAGAGCAATGACTTATTTCAAAGATAAATTAAGCAAGACCAAAGATCGGCTAAGTAGTCATATTGTGACAATACCATCAGCCTCGGTCAGCCAGGCCATGGCAGCGGCAGGTGCGGACAGTCTTATTCTAGATATGGAACATGGCGCAATAGATTACGCATCAGCACATGCTATGATAGCAGCAACCAATGGCTTTGATTGCGCTCCATTGGTGCGCGTCGCCAAAACCGATGACTGGCATGTAAAAAGGGCATTGGATTTAGGTGCTGAAGGAATTGTCTTTCCTCTTGTGAATACCGCACAGGATGTGGAAAAGGCGGTCAAAACATTGCGGTATCCACCAAATGGCACACGTGGGTTTGGCCCGTTTATCGCCCATTCACATGAAAAAGTTAACCTGCTGGACTATGCGTCGAAAATCGACGGTACAAGAACCTGCTGCATACTAGTAGAAACCGCCGATGCGGTAGAAAATATAGATGAAATATGTGAAGTTTCAGGCATAGATCTGATTATTCCGGCGCAATTTGATCTAAGTACATCATTGGGAATACACGGCCAATTTGATAATCCAGTATTTCTTCAAGCGGTTGCAAAAATTGAGAAAGCGGCACTTGCTGCAAATATTCCACTGGGCGGTGTTGCCATGGCAAAACCGTCGGCAGATGCAATGTTTGCAAGGGGGTACAGGCTTGTGGCTGGGTTTGATTTGCTGATGCTGAAAGCAAAAACGGCGGAAATTCAATCATGGTGTGAAAACTAAGTCAGCATGCTTGGTTTATTAATTCGATAATAATGCTTGCGGTATCAGTCAAAAAATTGCTTTCATATAGTATTGAGAAAGGGTTTTTATGATCTCCCAACGCATCACTATGATAACACTGGCCGTTGCTGATTTGGCTCGATCGCGGAAGTTTTACGCAGATATTGGCTGGGTTGAGGCAGAAGGCGGTAATGACAAAATTGCGTTTTACCAAATCGCGGGTCAGTTTTTCGCACTTTACTCCAGAGATGCCCTAACCGCGGATATAGGCATGCCAATCCATGAACGCTCTACCGGGACAATTACACTGGCAACAAATTACAACAGCCCGCAAGAGGTGGATCGCGCATTTGCGGATGCGCTCAAGGCAGGCGCAATTGTCATTACTAAGCCAAAGGACGTGTTTTGGGGCGGTTATTCCGGCAACTTTGCTGATCCCGACGGGCACTTGTGGGAAGTGGCGCATAACCCGTTCTGGACGTTGGATGCCGACGGAATGATCGCTGGCTAATATGACAATCACGATCGCTCAACTGGTGCTTTATGCGGGTGCTCTATTCATCCTGTTCATTACCCCGGGGCCTGTTTGGGTGGCTATTATAGCGCGCACTGTTTCAGGCGGGTTTAAATCCGCAGTCCCATTGGCATTTGGTGTGGCATTCGGGGACATCCTGTGGCCGTTAATAGCACTTATCGGAGTGAGTTATGTGGCATTGATCTACGCCGATATACTGGTGTTGTTTCGATATGTTGCAGCAGTGATACTTTGTTTAATGGGGGCTGCTTTAGTGCGATGGCCCAACAAGATATTAAGCGAGGATAACAGGCTCACAGCACCCGGTCTTTGGGCAGGGTTTATAGCAGGATTGGCTGCTGTAATTGCCAACCCGAAAGCTAGCCTCTTCTACATGACGTTATTGCCAAGCTTCTTTGATTTTAACCTGCTGACCAGACTTGATATGGTGGCAATTTGTATGGTTTCTTTTTGTGTTCCATTGGTTGGGAATCTGACTTTGGCTGTTTTCGTAGACCGCATGCGGCGGTTTCTAGCGTCCCCTGACGCAGTTCGTAAAACCAATATAGGGGCAGGTATTGCCTTGATCTTTGTGGGGCTTGTGATCGTCGTGATCTGACACAAAATCTTGTGGTTCAGACGTGACATCCCACTTAAAAACCAGTATATATAGCGCAAAATATAACGGGATAGACAAATGTCTGACGAGCAGCAAGTACCAGAAGAATACGGCGCAGATTCTATTAAAGTTCTCAGAGGCTTAGAAGCAGTTCGCAAGCGGCCTGGTATGTACATTGGCGACACGGACGATGGTTCCGGTTTGCACCATATGGTCTATGAGGTGGTGGATAACGGTATTGATGAGGCTTTGGCCAAGCATGCCGATTTTGTTTCGGTTACAATTCATGAAGACGAAAGTGTTTCCGTGCGCGATAACGGACGTGGGATACCCGTGGGAATCCACGAAGAAGAGGGCGTGTCAGCGGCTGAAGTAATTATGACGCAACTTCATGCAGGCGGCAAATTCGATAGCAATTCCTATAAAGTGTCGGGCGGTTTGCACGGCGTTGGCGTATCGGTTGTGAATGCGCTGTCAGACTGGTTAGAGCTGAAAATTTGGCGTGACGGCAAAGTGCATATAGCGCGATTTGAACATGGTGACACAGTTAAACATCTTGAGGTGATTGGCGATGCGCAAGATGAAACGGGCACCGAAGTGCGGTTCATGGCAACGCTTAATACATTTTCAAACCGTGAGTATGTGTTCAAAACGTTGGAAAACCGCCTGCGGGAACTTGCCTTTTTGAATTCAGGTGTAAAGATCATACTGCGTGATGAACGCCCCGCGGAAGTGTTGGAGTCTGTGTTGTTTTATGAAGGTGGCGTTAAGGAATTTGTACGCTATCTGGATCGTTCAAAAACCGCAGTCATTGAAGACCCGATATACATTGTTGGTGAAAAAGACGACATAACTATTGAAGTTGCGATGTGGTGGAACGACAGTTACCACGAAAATGTCCTGCCTTTTACCAATAACATCCCGCAGCGTGACGGTGGGACACACATGGCAGGGTTTCGGGGGGCTTTGACTCGTACTATAAATAATTATGCGTCAACCAGCGGGATTGCCAAGAAGGAAAAAGTCTCGTTTACGGGGGATGATGCACGCGAAGGGTTAACCTGTGTTCTATCCGTAAAAGTACCTGATCCGAAGTTCAGTTCGCAAACCAAAGACAAGTTGGTTTCATCCGAAGTGCGACCAGTTGTTGAAAGTTTGATGAACGAAAAACTGGCGGAATGGTTTGAAGAGAATCCCGCCTATGCCAAGGAAATCGTCACCAAGATTGTTGAGGCGGCACATGCCCGTGAAGCGGCACGTAAAGCGCGCGAGCTGACACGGCGCAAAACTGCATTTGGCGGAACATCACTACCCGGAAAGCTGGCAGATTGTCAGGAACGTGACCCTTCGAAGTCCGAGATTTTCATTGTGGAAGGGGACAGCGCCGGCGGCTCTGCCAAGCAGGGGCGTAGTCGTGAAAATCAGGCGGTGTTGCCGTTGCGCGGTAAAATCCTGAATGTGGAGCGTGCGCGTTTCGACAAGATGCTGACATCCGAGCAAATCACCAACCTGATCACAGCCTTGGGCACAGGTATCGGCCGAGATGAATTCAACATCGAAAAGCTGCGTTATCATAAAGTTATCATTATGACAGATGCGGATGTTGACGGGGCGCATATCCGTACATTGCTACTGACATTTTTCTTCCGCCAAATGCCTGAACTGATTGATGGCGGATACCTTTATATTGCACAACCACCGTTGTTTAAAGTGGCACGTGGCAAGTCAGAAGTGTACCTGAAAGATCAACCTTCACTGGAAGATTACCTTATTGAACAAGGTATTGACGGGGCATCACTGGATTTGGGCAACGGTAATATTATCACCGGTGCCGATCTTGCACGCGTGGTGACTGAAGCGCGTAATGCCCGCACTATTCTAAATGCATTCCCGACCCATTATGACCGTCATATTCTGGAACAGGCAACCATTGCCGGCGCCTTGCTGCCGGGCGTTGCGGACAATGATCCGCAAGGTACCGCCGATCTGGTTTGCGGACGTTTAGACCAAGTCAGTCTGGAATATGAACGTGGTTGGTCTGGGCGACAAACCCAAGATCATGGACTGCGGTTTAGTCGTATTTTGCGCGGTGTCGAGGAAAGCCACACATTGGATGGCCGTTGTTTGCATTCTGGCGAAGCCCGCAAATTAAGCGATATGACAAATGCATTGAAAGAGGTCTACGGCGCATCCGCACGCTTCATTCGCAAGGATAAAACCACTGTTGTACACGGGCCAACAGCGTTGCTGAGTCTTGTGATGGCAGAAGGCGAAAAAGGCCTGTCATTGCAGCGCTACAAAGGGTTGGGCGAAATGAACCCGGGACAGCTTTGGGAAACCACACTTGACCCGGATGCGCGTACATTGTTGCAGGTGAAAATCGGGGATTTGGCAGATGCTGATAACCTGTTCACCAAGTTAATGGGTGACGTGGTAGAGCCGCGCCGCGTGTTCATTCAACAAAATGCACTGTCCGTGGAAAACCTTGATTTTTAGGCTGGTTTGTTAACGCGGCGTACGGGGTATTAGGCGCTATTTTAATAGCCGATTTTGCTGTGCACAATCCGTATGATCGGCGTATGATTTACGTATGATAAAAATTGTGACCTAAAGGTTAACCATGGAACTTGCGCGACTGAAACCAGATCCGATACCGACCATTCATCCAATGCCAGAATATCTGGCAAAGGGGCAAAGGCTGGCTTGGTATAAGGATATGCAGAACGTGTTTCAGGTTCCTTGGATGGGCGTCGTTACTATGGCATTTTCCCATTACCCGCATTTCTATAAAACGCTTTGGGACGGCGCTCGCGGTCTATGTGCAAGTCAGCCATATGTTGAAGCCTGTTTGGAAAACCGTGCCTTTGTTGAAAATCAAGTGAAGGGGCTGAATCCGACACCGCTGTGCTCAAAGCTGGCCGAGCTTGGTTATGCGCCGCGTGAAATCGCCGATATTCGCCAGATGATCGAGATTTTCAGCCATGGCAACCAACCGTATTTAATTTTGGCAACCATGGCGCGATATCTGCTGGAGGGTGGCGAAATGGAGGGGGCTGTCTTTCCTGATGCTATCCCCGCTTTCAAGGGCAGACATGCACCCGATTATGATGTGCCGTTTGTTTTAATGGAAGCGCATCATGCAGACCCCGATACAAGGGCTGTTTATGATGACATCAAAGCTGTATTGGGTTTGCCGCTTGTCAACACGGACTACCGTGCGTTGGCGCGCTGGCCAAGCTATTGGCAGTTGGCATGGGCAGATATACGGCCAGCTTTGCTGGATGCGAAAACCGATCCGATTTGTGATGAACTACACCTGCGTACTGTTGACTTGATACGCGATGGCTTGCCAAATCCCGGCTGTCTGTCTTCGTCTGCATTAATTCAGGCTGCAAGACAGGATGCGCCACTGGACGAGGTCATCAATATGTGTCGATTGTTTCAGTGGTTGTTGCCCGGGCTGGTGACAAATGTTGCGTATCTGCGGGCGCAGCTAGCTGAGTGATTTGGTAGGGGTATATTGCTTTTAGCGAATGCGCTCACGCCACAAAGTATACGCACCCATACTGATGACGATTGTCATACCCAGAAGTGTCCAACCGTCCGGTATGTCGCCCCAGATCAACCAACCCAACAGAATGGCCCAGATCATGATTGTGTAACGGAATGGGGCAACGGATGCGATTTCGCCGACCCGCATTGCGGCAACAGAAGCGTAGTATCCGCCGAATAAAAAGATTGCAGCCAAAGCCAGAAGTGCGAGTTCAGTATTTGATACAGGGGTCCATTCACCCAATAGTATAGTTGCAATGCCACCTGTAATGGTAATGACAACAGATGTGACGAAAGAAACAAAAAGCGAAGATACATTTATTGAAAATTTACGCACTGTCAGATCGCGCCAGGTCACAAAAACAACGGCTGCCAATCCGAATAGTGCGTAGCTGTTAAACCCGTCTGCACCGGGACGTACGATAATTATCATGCCGCAAAAGCCAACCAGAATAGCGACAGCACGCCGCCAGCCAAAATACTCGCGCATGAATAGGGCGGCGGCCACGGAAACAGTTAAAGGAAGCGCTTGCAAAATGGCAGTAATATTGGCGATGGGCATATTTACCAAAGCAGTCAGGAACATCATAGTAGCGCCGACTTCCGCCACAGAACGCCAAGCGATCAGTTTTTGGTCGGAACGGTCCGGCAGGTTTTTGAATGTTCCGCTGAGAAGTGCAAAAGCGCCAATGAAAAGTACAGTGAATAAGCCACGGATAAAGATCGCCTGATAGACATTCATATCGGATGCCACGGTTTTGATTGATGCGTCGTTCAAAGCAAACCCAGCCATTGAGCCGCACATGAATGCTGCCCCTATCATATTGTCTGTTCTAAGGATTTTCATTTGGGTGCTTTGCTTCGTTTTATACAGTCGTAGCGAGTGATGTTCGGTTTGGCGAGCGAATTGAGACGCCCTTAATTATCCGCCAAGCTTGTTGCCCATGCGTTTGCGGCGTACTTTCATCGCTTCTTTGCTTTCGGGGGTTCCATCATGGAACGATCCGAAAATCTTATCCCACGGAATTTCCAATGAGCCGTAGTTACATTCAAAATAGCGGTGGTGCATTTGGTGGTGAAAGGTTCCAAGGGCAAGACGGTTTTTGTCCTTGATGACCAAACCTTCAAACCCTGAATGTGTAGTGGCTGCGGTCAGGCAGTAGTATTGCAAGTGAAACAGGATATGTACCGGGTGGCTAATGATGACCCAATGGATCATGACGCTGCCCAGAAATATGATATGTTCAACCGGGTGCATGGATAGGCCCGACCATGGGCCGATGTTAGAATTCCGGTGGTGTACGTGATGTGCAAGCTTATAAAGTGGACGCCAGTGCAGCCAGCGGTGGATCCAGTAAAAATAGAAGCTTTCCCAAATCGGAATCAAAAAGAATATGGCGATAAACCAGATCGGGTGCGCGTTGTACCTGAGGATGCTAAGATAGCCGTTGGCAAAGGCCCAGATCATTAGTGCCTCATAGGCAGTCCAAACCGTAACGCCGCTGACTAATGTCCAGAATATGTTGTCGTAAGTCTGGTTGCCCAAGGTAAACATGCGCCCTTTCGCCAAGTCGCGCGGGTCGTATTTCAGAGTGTCACCTTGACCCCTGAAGGTGAAAAACCACAGATGTAATCCGCCTGCGACAAGTGTCATTAAGGTAGCGTTGCGTAGCCACATCAGTGCAACCCAGTCAAAGGCAAAGGTTTGCGATCTTTCCAATGCGGGTTGTAGCCAATACCAGCTGAGGAATGCCAAAGCGACAAGGATCAGACGTTCCGAGATTAAAAACCAACTATCCCAGAACCAGCGCAAAATCTCCAAAGGGCGGAGTGGCCAGCGAAACAGAGGCGAGATCTGAATGGGCAGTTCAGGGGTGTGATTCCACTCTTTGCGGGTCCCAGTCATGAACTGTACATCTTTTTCTTTCTCGCCCGGGTCTCGACAGTTGCATCTGATGAACCATCATGAAAAGTGCCGAACCAGCGATCCCATGGCATTTCCTGATTACCATAATTGCATTCAAAGTAACGATGATGCAATTGGTGGTAAAAAGTGCCCAAAGCCAGTCTGCGTTTGTCTTTGATTAGCAGGTCTTCGTAACCTGTGTGTGTCATAGCTGCACCCGGGCCTTGGTAGAGCACATGGAATATCAGGTGTATGGGGTGCGAGGCGACAACCCAGTGAACGCAAAGTGATGTAAGGTAAATGAAATGCTCAACCGGATGCATCGATAGACCCGACCACGGGCCGATGTTGATGTTACGGTGATGTAATGAGTGATAGCGGGTGTAGAAAAACGGGATGTGAAGCAAACGATGCACCCAGTAGAAATGAAAGGCTGACCATATAGGCAATAACATCAGCCAAAGAATGAACCACACGGGGTTTGATGCCAGTGTAATGGTGGGTGCATAGCCGTTTGCCATCAACCACATCGTGGCCACCTGAAAGGCGGTTAATTGAGCGACACCACTTGTCAGGGACCAGAACACATTGTCTTTGACCTGATCGGAAAACAGAAAGTTGCGATTGTTGCGGGTTTGGTCGCGGTGATCGAATTTCAGCCGCATGCCCTGACCTTTGCGCTTGTAGAAATACCAGTGCAGTCCCCCTGCAATGGCCAACATGGCACCCATGTTTATCGCCCAAGTTTGTATGATCCAGCCAAAGGCGAATGTTTGTGCGGTTTCTAGCGATGGGTAGGCGAAATACCAAAGAGCTACAGCTAGTATTAACAACAGAACACGCTCTGACAGGCTAAGCCAGTTGTGGCGCAGCCAGCCGATTAAAAAGCGTGGTTCTTTCAGGTGGGTGAAAGGCGACGGGTCTTTTAGAGGCAGTTCGGGGTAGTAGTTCCAGTCTTTGTTTTGGTTTTCCACACCGTTAGCCGGCATAGTCCGAGCCTTCTTCATCCAGAATGGCTTTCAGTTCAGATAGATGTTTGCCGGATTGATCGGGATACTCCTCTAATTCTTGCGCTGTTTTCTCAGCAACCTCGTCGGATAGTACACGCAAAGGCTGGCCTGTTTGTAATGCGCGGATATAAGTTTCGGCGGCACGTTCAAAATAATACATGCGGTTGAATGTATCGGCTACACTGTCACCGATCACCATTACACCGTGATTGCCCATTATCATCGTTTTGTGTTGCGGGTTAGCAAACAGTTGGGCGCAACGTTCGCCTTCTTCTTCAAATGCCAACCCGCCATATTGTTCGTCTATGACATAGCGATTGAAAAAGGTGGCGGTATTTTGGTCGATGGGCAAAAGCCTGCTGTCGGCAAGGCTTGCCAGAACTGTGGCGTGAATGGAATGCACATGCATCGCACAACGCGCCTGCGGGCAGTGGCGGTGGATCGCCCCGTGCAGACCCCATGCAGTAGGATCGGGTGCGTTCGGACCTTTCAACGTTTCGGGATCATTGGCATCGATTAACAACAGGTCGCTGGCTTTGATCCGCGAAAAATGCATCTGATTGGGATTCATCAGGAATTGTGTACCATCGTCATTTACGGCCAGACTGAAATGGTTGGCGACACTTTCGTGCATATTCAGACGCGCCGTCCAGCGAAAGGCGGCAGCCATATCGGTGCGTTCCGCTTTATAGGGTAGGTTGGGCAGGTGTGTAACTGTTTGTGGCATGAGCGATTCCTCCTATAAGGTAGAGAAACCTATTATATGCGGTCCGTCTAACAAAAAAACCGACCAACGAAGGTCGGTTTTGATTGTATAGATTTTTAAGTGGTTAAGCTTGAATATGATAAGCTTCCATGCCCAGTTCAGTTTGGTCCAAGCCAACGATTTCTTCTTCTTCCGTTACCCGGATACCCATTGTGACTTTCAGGATATACCAGACAATGCCTGATATGATGAAAGTGAATAGGCCGATAACCATGATGGAATAAAGTTGTGTGCCAAGTGAGGCATCACCGTTGGTAAAGACAACGGCAATAGTACCCCAGATGCCGCAGAACAAATGGACCGGGATTGCACCGACCACATCGTCGATTTTCAGGCGATCAAGGAAAGGTACGCCAAAGACTACGATTGCACCACCTACGGCACCGATCAGAGACGAGGTGCCTATGCTTGGGGTTAGTGGTTCTGCAGTTATAGATACCAAGCCTGCCAATGCGCCGTTCAGGATCATGGTCAGGTCAGGTTTTTTGTATATCACCTGCGTTAGAATTAACGCGGCTATAGAGCCAGCTGCAGCCGCTGCGTTTGTGTTTACAAAGATGCGGCTGACATCTGCCACATCACCAACTGAACCCATTGCCAATTGTGAACCACCGTTAAAACCAAACCACCCCAGCCACAGAATGAATGTGCCTAATGTGGCCAGCGGCAGGTTGGATGCAACCATCGGAATGACTTTGCCGTCTTTGTACTTGCCGATACGTGCGCCTAGGATCAATGCCCCTGCAAGGGCTGCCCAACCGCCGACCGAATGCACAACCGTTGAGCCGGCGAAATCAAGAAAGCCTGCTTGATCCAAAAAGCCACCGCCCCATTTCCAAGATGCTTGAATAGGGTAGATTAACGCGGTCAAAATAACCGTGAATATCAGGAACGGCCATAATTTTATACGTTCGGCAACAGCACCAGATACAATGGACGCAGTAGCAGCACAGAACATCAGTTGGAAAAAGAAATCGGAACCAACGGTTGCATATGTAAGGTCGGCATCGGCAGCGTTTAATCCGACGGCTTCTAGCACAGTTGGACTAAAGCCACCCAAAATGTTCGTAATGGTCCATCCATCACCCGGATACATCAGATTGAAGCCGATCAAATAATAGAAAATACAGGCCAGTCCGAAAAGCGACATGTTTTTTGTTAACTGCATTGTGACGTTTTTTGAACGCACAAGCCCTGCTTCCAACATTGCAAATCCACAGGCCATGAAGAAAACCAGAAACCCGCCGATCAAGAACAGGATTGTTGTTAGAATATAGCTGACCTCGGAAGGAACAGCGGCGGGTACATCTTGGGCAAATGTCGTAATAGGTAAGATTGTTGCAATCAGACCGATACTGGATGTTTTAATTATAGAGTTCATTTTAATTTCCTTTATTTAGATCGCGTCTGCGCCGGTTTCGCCTGTGCGCACGCGCACGGCTTCTTCGACATTCAGAACAAAGATTTTTCCGTCACCGATCTTGCCGGTTTTGGCAGTAGCTTCGATGGTTGATATGATGGACTCCACAAGAGCGTCCGCGACGACCAGTTCAATGCGGACTTTAGGAACAAAATTGACGGCATATTCAGCGCCGCGGTAAATTTCAGTATGGCCTGACTGTGCGCCATATCCCTTAATCTCGGTAACCATCATGCCGGTGGCCCCGGCGGCTGTCAGTGCTTCGCGCACCTCTTCCAGTTTAAATGGTTTAATCGTTGCTATTATAAGCTTCATTCTACCCTCTTTTCGCATATGCCTTGATTGCGTGTGTTTGATGGGGGCCAATAAGCGGGATGGATTTGATCGGTTCAATTGTTTGGCGCGGGATTAATAATTTTTTCGGTACTAATGCATATTATTTAATCACGAACAATAAAATGCCTAATAATTAATCAAAACAAATATATTAATCCTGCACTAAGCACTCTACAAACGGCACTAGAACGCTTAGATTCGCTGAAAAGAGAGCAGTAATAGAATTGTCATGGCTAATAATGATAAAAACAAACCGCCTTTAATAGCACCTGCGCGGCAATTTGCACAAACGCCAAAGAAGCCTGCGAAAAAGAAACGCACAAAGAAGTCTAAAAAAGGCCGTGGCGGGATCGTGGGATTTTTCAGGTTTATCGCCCGCGCTGTATGGCGTGTCATTTGGTGGGTCGGGTTGCGTGTTGCGATTGTTTTTGCATTGGTGTTGGGCGCCGGCGTTTTCTATTATTACAAAGACCTGCCGGACGCGATTGCATTGATGGACGATCGCGAGCGCGGTTCGGTTACTATGATGGATTACAAAGGTAGTGTATTTGCATGGCGCGGCGATCAGTTTGGCGGGCTTGTAACATCAAAAACCGTATCCCCACATTTGAAAAATGCGGTTATAGCCACCGAGGATAAACGGTATTACCGACATTTCGGGATTTCACCCCGTGGGATTTTAGGGGCAATGATAATCAATTACCGCGCTGGGCGTTCACCCTTGTCCGGTAACGGGGGCTCTACAATTACGCAACAGGTTGCCAAGCGGGTATTCTTTTCCGATCTGCGGTCAATTGAACGTAAAATCAAAGAAGTACCGATGTCTATCGCGATGGAGTTGAAGTATACCAAGGATGAAATTCTGGCGATTTATTTGAACCGCGCATATCTTGGCGCCGGGTCTTACGGATTTGAAGCCGCCAGTCAGCGTTATTTTGCTAAATCCGCACGTAATGTGAATGTGTCCGAAGCTGCAATGTTGGCAGGGTTATTGAAAGCACCTTCCAGATTTGCACCAACACGCAATATCGGACGTGCGCAAGGCCGGGCTGATTTGATAATCGGGCTGATGGAAGACCAAGACTATCTAACAAAAGCTGAAGCTGTTACCGCGAGAAACAATCCGGCAAAATTATCTGCAGTGGCAGAAAAGCGAGCGGGTGGCTATTTTGCAGATTGGATCATGGAAAGTGGCCCGGAGTTTATCCTGAAAGACAGCACTGAAGATATAGTCATTAAAACCACGTTTGACGGACGCATGCAAAAGGCCGCCGAAGAAGCGTTGGATTTTATTTTTGAGAATAAAGTCAAGGCAGGGTCAAAAGCACAAGCGGCAATCATAGTGATGTCACGCGACGGTGCAGTGCGCGCAATGGTTGGTGGTCGAAACTTGGGTATGGCGGGTGGATTTAACCGCGCAACACAGGCATTACGCCAAACCGGATCGTCATTTAAACCGTTCGTTTATGCAGCGGCATTGGAAAATGGATTTTCGAATAACTCGATCGTTGTTGATGAACCCTATACAATCAACATTCCGGGGTCGGGTCCATATTCACCCAATAATTATGATCATAAATTCCGGGGCCCAATAACATTTACGCAAGCCTTGGCCGGATCGATTAATGTCGCGGCAGTAAAGATCTCGGAAACGATTGGACGTGAGAAAGTGCGGTTTCTGGCAC
The DNA here is from genome assembly GCA_021775375.1 of Amylibacter sp. GTDB lineage: Bacteria > Pseudomonadota > Alphaproteobacteria > Rhodobacterales > Rhodobacteraceae > Amylibacter. The sequence continues at coordinate 13,320 of JAJFHY010000174.1, forward strand.
AGGATCTTGGTATAAATGAAAAGCTGGCCACAGGTCCCGCAGTTGCATTGGGCGCATCAGAATCGACACTGTTAGAGATGACCGGTGCATATGCGGGCATTTTGAATTCAGGCATCAGTGCAAAGCCTTACGGGGTGATGGAATTAACCATACAGGGCGATAACGCGCCTTTGATGGGGAAATCGTCGGGGGGCGGCAAAAGGGTGATCAATGACCACGCAGCTTCCGAGCTAATTTATATGATGAACCAGGTTATCGAGGTTGGAACTGGGAGGCGCGCAAAGTTAAAGGGGCGTGAAGCAGCCGGTAAAACAGGTACGACCCAAGGTGCGCGTGACGCGTGGTTTATTGGATTTACGGCTGATTATGTTGCCGGTGTTTGGATGGGGAACGATAATAACTCCAAGCTGACCGGCGTCACCGGTGGTGGACTGCCTGCGGATATCTGGCGTGAAACAATGCTCCGCGTACATGAAGGGCTGCCGTCTAAACCATTACCGATGGTTAATCCGGTGCCTGGTGATATCGGACAAGAGCTGGAACCAAGTGATAGGGGATCAAATCTATCACGGGCAGTCGATAGAGAGCTAAAACAGTTCGAAAAAGACGCCGAAACCATCATGAATAAATTGCTTGGTATCTTTAGGTAAGATTAGCCGCCTTATCCAGTCGCATTCAACTTCGTGATCAGTTTATCAATTTTACCGCCACTTTTATCAAGCATACTGCCAACTTCTTCACGTTCGGATTTGATCATGCTGATACCTTCGATATAGAGATCAAACATCTGCTGTTTACCGTTGCGTTCAAAAACCTGCCACTCAACGACGAAGGGCGCAGAGCCTTGAAATTTGACAACGCTTTTAACCAAGACACCGGATTTTACTTTTCTTGCGCTTACAACGTTTATCTCAGAGCCGATAAACTCACGGAAACGTTTGCCATATTTCCGCGATAAATATCCGCGAAATGCTTTTATATATGCCTTTTGTTGGGATGGTGTTGCCGAGCGCCAAGGTGGGCCTAAAACACTGCGGGAAATTGCATTTATGGCAGCATACTTACCCAAGACTTTATCAAAATCGCGATACATCGCAGCACTTGGCTTGCCGGAATTAATAACGGCATAGATATCATTGGATAGATTATCGATAATTTTTTCGGCTTGGGCTTTTGTCAGAGCGAAACCTACGGTTGGCAATACCGCAAGTGCAAAAGATGCAATGATGCTGCCTAGAATTGTTCTTCTATTCGAAATCAGCAAAGGGATCCTCCAGACTATCTTCGGCCACACCCTTATTTAGGAAGAAATTACGGTTCTGCAAGTAAATATTACGTGCAGTGGCATAACTGTCTTCAGAATTATAAAGCGTTTCCTCATAGAATGTAGAGTACTGGCTGCGATCTCCCAGACGATCCAGGACGTAAAGTCCAGCACCTGCCGCACTAATTGTATTTGAATTGAGCAAATTTACAGGGTTGATTAATATATCAACAAAGAAACCTGCTGTATCGCGGGTTGTACTTGGGCCAAGTAATGGAATTTCGTGGTAAATGCCTTGTTTAACTTTCCAAACGTAAAGAGTTTGGCCAAAATCGGCATTATTATCAGGAATACCTGCTTCTGTTGCAAGATCACCCAGTCCGAACGTCAACGAATTAACTGTGAAACGTAGTATCGTTTCACCAAAACCTTTGGCATCCGCCTGAAGGACATTATTTACAGCTTGTCCGGCAAGACCTATATATCCTGCAAAATTGCTTATCATGCGAACCAGCAAGGGCGGCGTGATTGTAACGTAACCCTTTGCAGTTGGGCCGAAAATTGCTTTGTCAAAACCTTTGTTGAAAGCATGCACATTGCGGCTTGAAGCTTCGTAGGGGTCATTAAATTCGCCTCTGGCAACAGGAGCAGAACATGCGGACAGGGCCGTTAATGCTGCGAAAACGACAAAAATTCTGCAAGATAAACCAATATATTTAAACTGTTTAAAAACCACGGGACCACTCATATTGCTTAAATCAAACCTTATCATACCCTAATGAAAGAATCTGTCTATAAATGCCACGTAATTGTGACAATAATGGGTGACGCCGATAAAAATCTGTTGCAACAATGCATGTAAGAACTTTTTAATAGGAGAGCCCGATGGCTGGAAAGATCGAAACACGTTTGGCGGAATTGGGATTGGTATTACCAGAAGCGCCTGCGCCTGCTGCTAACTATGTTCCTTATGTTATTATAGTTAATCTGGTCTATATCTCTGGTCAAATTTCCAAAGATGCCAATGGACTTATCTGTGGCAAATTAGGGGATAATACATCTGTTGAGCAAGGCGCTGCTGCAGCCAGAGTTTGCGGCCTAAATTTAATCGCACAATTGCGTGAGGCATGCGACGGTAACCTGGATCGTGTCGTTAAGGTCGTGAAATTAGGTGGTTTTGTTAATGCGACAGCTGATTTTACCAATCATCCTGCTGTAATTAACGGTGCATCGGATTTGATGGCAGAGGTTTTTGGCCAAAAGGGTGAGCATGCGCGTGCGGCCGTTGGTTGCGTATCGCTGCCACTTGGTGTCGCGGTTGAGGTCGAAGGCATTTTTCAGATTACAGCGTGATGATACCTAAAGTATTTTTAGAAACCCCATTTGCGCACCGAACATTGCACGATGTGGCAGACGGGCGGCCGGAAAACTCGATTGCAGGTGTAAAAGCTGCGATTGCGCATGGTTATGGTATCGAGATTGATCTGCAAATGTCCAAAGACGGTATCCCGATGGTGTTTCATGATTATTCTTTGGAACGCTTGACGGATGAAACTGGGGCTGTCGCGCAATTTACAGCGGCAGAGCTGGGTGCGATAACTTTAAAAGGCGGTAATGAAGGTATTCCAACGCTTGAGGCCTTTTTAAGGTTTGTCGATGGGCGTGTTCCTATGCTGGTCGAGATAAAAGATCAGGACGGGGCGTTAGGCCCCAATGTCGGCCCCTTGTCTCAGGCAAGTTGCGCACTTTTAAAAGAGTACAGCGGACCGAAAGCTTTGATGTCGTTTAATCCGCATGCGATTGCCAAATGTGCGGAATTTGCGCCAGAAATTCCACGTGGCTTAGTGACCGGCGCGTTTATTCCGGAAGAATGGGCAATGGTGCCAATGGCGCGTCTTGGCGAATTGGCTGAAATTCCGGATTATGACCGTGTTGGTGCCTGCTTTATTTCGCATAATGTAAAATACCTGAACGATGCTCCTGTTAAGGATTTAAAAGATCGGGGTGCTGCAATTTTTTGTTGGACTGTGCGTTCTCCCGAGGTGGAAAAACAAGCGCGTTTAGTGGCGGATAATATTACCTTTGAAGGATATTTAGCCTAAGGGTTTCCCCAATGAGCGATAAAACGGATGTAACAATTACAGTTCTGGAAAGTTTGTCGGATATTACGCAGACTGATTGGGATGCCTGTGCCGGATATGTGGGTGATCCGTTTACAACTTATCGGTTTTTACGTGCGCTAGAGGACAGCGGCTCGGTCGGGCGCGGAACAGGCTGGGAACCGCATCATTTGGTGGCGCGATCAGCAGATGTTGTGATTGCGGTGATGCCGCTTTACGCAAAATCCCATTCCCAAGGCGAATATATGTTCGATCACAACTGGGCCCATGCCTATGAGCATGCTGGGGGGCAGTATTACCCGAAACTACAAGCCGCCGTGCCGTTTACGCCAGTGACAGGTCGAAGGCTATTATGCCGTGAGGGCTATGAGAAATTGGGCCGTGCAGCATTGGTGCAAGGCGCTGTGCAAATGGCAGCAGACAATCAACTGTCGTCATTGCATATAACTTTTTGTACCGAAGAGGAATTCAAGGTCGGGGCTGAAATGGGCCTATTGCAGCGCACCGGTCAACAGTTTCATTGGCTGAATGCAGGTTATCAAAGCTTCGATGATTTCATTGTGGCGCTCTCATCGCGTAAACGTAAGAACATTCGTAAGGAACGACAAACAGCTCAGGCATTTGGCGGCGAAATCGTTGCTCTGACGGGGGATGCAATCCAACCAGAACACTGGGATGCCTTTTGGCATTTCTATCAGGATACAGGTGCGCGCAAATGGGGGGTACCCTATCTGACGCGGGAGTTTTTTGACATTATACAAGAACAGATGCGGGATGATGTTCTGTTGGTGATGTGTGAACGTGGTGGTCGCTGGGTCGCCGGTGCGCTGAACTTTATCGGAACTGATTGTCTATATGGTCGTTATTGGGGATGTGCCGAAGATTATCCCTGCCTGCATTTTGAAGTGTGCTACTACCGCGCGATTGATTATGCAATTGAGCATGGGTTGGATCGGGTTGAGGCCGGGGCGCAGGGCGCACATAAGCTTGCGAGAGGCTATATGCCGAAACCGACCTATTCATTGCATTGGGTTGCTGATCCGGGGTTTCGCGATGCAATCGCAAAATATCTGGATGCCGAACGCAATGCTGTGGATGATGAGATCGAAGTTTTGACAGATTATGGGCCGTTCAAAAAGGTTCAGGGAGTTGATGATGCGTGAAGCAAACAGGATTGTGAGTTAACTTATTATCGGCATCATCGACATGATGCCTCGTAAATGGACATCAAGGACACGCATTATGATGTGCATGTAAAAGAAAGTTTGAGAATGGCGGATGTGACATAGGTGCAATCCTAAGTGATACCGCGATATCGGGCTTGATAACAGATCACCGCTGGGCGTAGCTTGGTGTTGAAAAGTTGGAGTGCAGATGTTGAATACACCGAAAACCAAACTTCAGAAAAACCTGCTGATCATAATTTCGGATGAACATCGCAAAGACGCGATGGGTTGTGTCGGGCATCCGATTGTTAAAACGCCTAATCTGGATGCGTTGGCTGCACGCGGGACTGTTTTTGAAAACGCCTATACACCGTCTCCGATGTGTGTCCCAACACGCGCCGGTCTAGCTTGTGGCAATCATGTCCATAAAACCGGTCATTGGGACAGCGCCACGCCGTATGACGGAAAGGCCCGCAGCTGGATGCGCCAGTTACGTGATCAGGATGCGGAAGTGACATCTATTGGCAAGCTGCATTTCCGTTCAGATGAAGATGACAATGGTTTTACCGAAGAAATTTTACCGATGCATGTTGTTGGCGGGGTTGGCTGGACAATCGGTTTGCTGCGCGAAGACCCGCCTGACTATACGTCGTCGTCGGAACTGGCTGAAGATGTAGGCGCAGGCAACAGCAGCTATACGGATTATGACTTGGCGATTACGAAAGCGGCTGAAAACTGGCTAACAGAGCGTGAAGGTGCGCAAAAACCGTGGGCAGCATTCGTGTCACTGGTTAGTCCGCATTATCCGCTGACAGCTCCGCAGGAATATTATGATATGTATAATCCTGCTGATATTGATTTGCCCATCGGATATGGCGAAGCCAGTCAACCTGAGCATTCAGAGTTAAAGAATGTCGCAGAGTTTTTTGACTATGGCCGATATTTTAATGAGCAAAAAATGCGTGAAGCCAAAGTGGCTTATTACGGTCTGACAAGTTTTATGGATAATTGTGTCGGCCGTGTTCTGGCAGCATTGGAAGAAAGCGGTCAGGCTGAAAATACTGTCGTTGTCTATATTTCAGACCATGGCGATATGATGGGGGATCAGGGTTTTTGGACGAAACAGGTGATGTATGAAGCGTCTGCGGGTGTTCCGATGATTGCGGCCGGCCCCGGTATTCCGGCTGGCCGACGGGTTAAAACCGGTACAACATTGCTGGATTTAGCGGCAACGGCTGTTGATGTGACCGGTATTCAGCCCGATGCACAATCAACAGCTTTACCGGGTATTTCATTGCTGAAGATCGCCAATCAGCCGGATGATACAGACAGAACGATTTTCAGCGAGTATCACGATGGCGGCTCTACAACCGGCACGTTCATGGTGCGCTGGGATCATTGGAAGTTTGTTTACTATGTGGGTCATGCGCCGCAATTATTTGATTTGATCAGCGATCCTCACGAGTTGGTCAATCTTGCAGTGGCAGGTGTAAACGATCCGGTTATACAAGCGGCATGGCAAGAAGGCGAACGACGGTTGCGGGCTATTTGTGATCCCGAAGAGGTGAACGCCCGTTGTTTTGCGGATCAAAAGCGCCGTATTACAGAGCTTGGTGGCGTTGAGGCCTGTGCGACAGGTTATTCTTTTAACCACACGCCAACACCAACTGAACAAGATGAACTAGGGTCTGTGAAGGAAACATGATGGTTGAAAAATTGACAAAGGAAGCTCGCGATACTGAACTGGCCCCGTTATTGGCGGATGGTTGGGAACTGGTTGCAGGGCGAGATGCGATTGAACGTCATTTCAAGTTTAAAACCTTCAATCAGGCGTTTGGCTGGATGACCCGTGTGGCAATGTACGCGGAAAAGTGGAACCATCATCCCGAATGGTCAAATGTCTACAACCGCGTGGATGTGGTGCTGACAACCCATAGTGTTGACGGGTTGTCAGAACTGGATATTAAGCTGGCCAAAATGATGAATAGGCTGGCCTAGAGTAGATCAAGGATGGTTTCGCCACCCGAAACGTCGCATACGCCGGGCGATTCTTCAGCATTAAGGGTGGTGACAATGCCGTCCTCGACAATCATTGCATAGCGTTTTGAACGGTCGATCAGGCCAACAGGTGGTGCAGAAAAATCCATGCCTATGGCTTTGGTGAAACTACTGTCCCCATCAGCAAGGCTGTGAATACCAACCTCTGTTGCGCCCATTGCGTCACCCCATGATTTCATCACGAACACATCGTTTACAGAAATGCAGATAATCTCATCTACACCTTTGGCACGTAATTTTTCTGCGTTGCGTACAAATCCCGGCATATGGGCAGATGAACATGTGGGGGTATAGGCACCGGGAACCGCGAAGATCACAGCTTTCTTACCGGCGATCAATGCATTTAGGTCAACCTGTTCGGGCCCGTCAGCCCCAAGGCGCCCAAGAGATGCGGAAGGTAGTTTATCGCCTATGGATAATGACATAATTGTTCACTTTCTAAGTTGAGTTTGCTTAGCTTAGATATATAGATTGTCCAATGGCAATGGGCCAGAGGATTCACAAAGGAAATAATCATGACGCATGTGGTTGTTGTAGGTGCGGGACAGGCGGGTAGCTCGCTGGTGGTGAAATTGCGAAATCTGGGCTTTGAAGGCGAGATAACGTTAATCGGTGCCGAAGATGTACCACCCTATCAACGTCCGCCTTTGTCAAAGAAATATCTGTTGGGCGAAATGGATTTGGAGCGATTGTTTCTGAAACCTGATGCATTCTACGGCGAGAACGGGATTACATTGCGCAAAGGTGAGGCCGTGACGGGTATCTCTGATGGCAAAATTGAATTGGGTGATGAGGTGCTTTCCTATGATCATCTCGTGCTGACCACAGGCTCGATCCCGCGTCATTTGCCTGCTGCAATAGGCGGGTCGTTGGACGGTGTTTATGTTGTGCGCAATTTGGCGGATGTCGATGCTATGGCGCATGAATTTGGCGCGGGTAAACATGTGCTGATCATTGGTGGTGGTTATATCGGTCTGGAAGCGGCGGCGGTGGCAGCGTCCAAAGGCCTAAAAGTCACCTTGGTTGAAATGGCGGATCGGATATTGCAACGCGTCGCCTGCCCGCAAACCTCGGATTATTTCCGTTCCTTACACACTTCAAAAGGCGTGCGGATCATAGAAGGTGTTGGCCTTGACCATTTAATGGGCGAAGGTCGCGTGACAGGGGCAAAGCTGACAGACGGCACGGAGCTTGGCATTGATTTCGCTATCGTTGGCGTTGGCATCATGCCTGACATTGCTTTGGCAAAAGCAGCGGGTGTTGAGATAGAAAACGGGATCAAAACAGATGCACAGGGGCATACGTCCCGGCCGGGTATTTGGGCTGCTGGTGATTGCGCGTCTTTTCCCTATAAAGGCGGGCGCATTCGTCTGGAAAGTGTGCCAAACGCTATTGATCAGGCTGAAATCGTGGCTGAAAACATCATGGGTGCGGACAAAGAATATATTGCCCGCCCATGGTTCTGGTCGGATCAGTTTGATGTGAAACTGCAAATAGCTGGCCTGAATACAGGTTATGACGATGTGATTACGCGCAAAGGCGACAAGGATGGCATGGTATCGTTCTGGTACTATAAAGGCGATCAGTTATTGGCAGTGGATGCGATGAACGACCCGCGTGGCTATATGATGGGCAAGCGGATTATCGAAGCTGGAAAATCGGTGCCTAAAGATGTTGTCGCTGATCCTGCGGCCGATCTGAAACCGTTTATGTAATGCGTATTATCGGCGGCCGGTTCAAAGGCACGGGTCTTGCGTCGGTCGGCAAGGGGGATGTGTCCGCACATCTACGGCCGACAACTGACCGCGTGCGAGAAAGCATCTTTAATCTGCTGGTCAACGGCGGTTACGGCGATCCTATAACAGATGCGCGTGTACTGGATTTGTTTGCCGGTACAGGGGCATTGGGTTTTGAAGCTTTATCGCGCGGTGCCGCTTTCGTTTTGTTCATCGACGAAGGCGTAAAAGCCCGCGCATTGGTACGGCAAAACACGGACATATTACGTGCAATTGGAACGACAAAACTGTTTCGCCGTGACGCCACTAAACTTGGGCCCGTGGTGGGTGAACCCTTTGATCTGGTATTCCTTGATCCGCCCTATGGCAAAGACTTGGGTATCAAGGCATTGAATGCAGCAAAAAATGGCGGGTGGCTTGCAAATGATGCCCTGATTGTCTGGGAAGAGGGCAGCAAACAGGTATCCCCCGACGGGTTCGATATGCAAGATGTGCGTAAATACGGTGACACTTGGGTACATATTTTGAGATTTTCCTAACTTCCGTGTTATATTTGCCTATCGGATAAAAGGCACAACATGCACAGTTACTTTAAAGACCACTGGACAGGGCAGCTTGGATTCGGGGCGACGGTATTTGTCAATCTTTTGTGCATCAGTTTTGTAGCTGCCTCTCTTACAATTGAAGATTGGTCTTTTTGGGCGGCTAATCTGGGTGTGGCATGTATCTTTCTGTTGCTGATTTGGCAGATTGTCGGCGGGCTGCGTTGTGCGGCGAAGCAGCAAAAAGATCACGGCGATGCTTGGGGTATATATCTGGCTTTAGTCGTTGCGACAGGATTGATGGGGTTTCAAATCCTGGATGTTGTGGCGACACGTTATTTCATAGAGCCACGTGCCAAAACGATTTTCGGAAATGATGATTTCAGCGCAAAATTAAAGGGTGACACTATTTATCTGGGTGGTGAGGTGAATTACCTTATGTATCATGCATTATTGGCTATGCTTAATGAGCAAAAGAATGTGACGACCATTTCATTGGAAAGCGAAGGCGGTATCGTTTTTGCCGGGCGTTCAATAGCAAAACTGCTTGAAAAGCATGAACTGGCAACACAGGTGGAAAACTATTGCTATTCGGTTTGCACCTTGGTTTTTGCATCAGGCAATAAACGTACCTTGCAATTTGGTGCGGAAATTGGCTTTCATGGCTATCGTTTTGATGTGCAGGGCCGCCATGAAACAGTTAATCCCGTTGAGGAACAGAAAAAAGACGAAGCCTATCTTATAACACGGGGCATCGATGCCGAGTTTCTAGATCGTGCCTTTTCAACGGATGCAAAGACTTTGTGGAAACCGACACGGGCAGAGCTGTTTGAAGCAGGTTTTATCACGAAACCTTAAGGCAGTTCGCACTTGTTCACGGAATCTCAATATGCGAGTCTGATGTTAACGAGCAGCCCAATAGAAAATACAGCATGAACGCGCATACATCTTTTTTAAAAGACGTCTTTGGTTTCGATGATTTCCGTGAGGGACAAGAAGAGATTGTCGCAGCTGTGACGGCGGGTGCAGATGTGCTGGCAATTATGCCAACCGGGGGCGGCAAGTCATTGTGCTTTCAGCTTCCGGCATTATGCCGAGATGGGTTAACGGTTGTCATATCCCCTTTGATTGCCCTGATGCGCGACCAAGTGAATGCGCTAAAAGCTATAGGCGTTATGGCCGGGACGCTGACCTCGGGAAATACCGAAGAAGAAACCGAAGAGGTGTTTGAAGCGATTGATGGCGGGCGTTTGAAGCTTTTATATATCGCGCCGGAACGCTTGGCCAATCCCGGCACGACATTACTATTGCGCCGCGCCAATGTGTCGATGATTGCAGTTGATGAAGCCCATTGTGTCAGCCAGTGGGGCCATGATTTTCGCCCGGATTATTTGCGTATCGGTGCTTTACGAGATGCACTGGATGTGCCCTTGGCAGCTTTTACCGCCACGGCTGATAGCGAGACACGAGACGAGATCGTGGAACGGTTGTTTCAGGGGCGCAACGCACAGATTTTCCTGAAAGGCTTTGATCGCCCCAACATTCATCTGGCCTTTGCTCCAAAGAACAAACCACGCCAGCAACTGCTGGATTTTGTGGCAGCGCATAAAGATCAGGCAGGGATCATTTACTGTGGATCGCGTGCAAAAACTGAAACCTTGGCGCAGGCTTTGCGCGCGGAAGGTCATGTGGCGCTGCATTATCATGCCGGTATGCAGCCCGATGACAGACGGCTTGCGGAAGCCCGGTTTCAGCGTGAAGACGGGTTAATTGTCTGTGCAACAGTGGCCTTTGGTATGGGCATTGATAAGCCGGATATACGTTGGGTGGCACATGCTGATCTGCCAAAATCCATGGAATCCTATTATCAGGAAATAGGCCGCGCGGGCCGCGACGGTGCGCCGGCAGATACGCTTACATTATATGGCGCTGATGATGTGCGATTGCGCCGTGCGCAAATAGATGAAGGCCTTGCACCTGCTGAACGCAAGCAAGCGGATCACGGGCGGCTGAATGCCCTGCTTGGGTTGGCCGAAGCGCGCCGTTGCCGACGGCGTGTTCTTTTACGTTATTTCGGTGATGAAATGGAAAGCTGTGGCAATTGCGACTTGTGCGACAAGCCACCGGAGCTGTTTGACGGTACAACCGCAGTACGCATGGCGTTGTCGGCAATATTGCGCACCGAAGAGCGGTTCGGCGCGGGCCATTTGATCGATATTCTACTTGGCAACGAAACCGATAAAATACTTGCCAAAGGTCATACATCTTTGCCGACATTCGGTGTTGGTAAGGAGTATGACAAGTCGCAATGGCAAGCAATTTTCCGCCAGATGATGGGCTATGATCTGATCCGCCCGGATATGGAACGCTTTGGCGCTTTTCGTATGACGCAATCTGCGCGGCCGATATTGCGTGACGAGCAAAAAATTGAACTGCGCCGTGATACGATTGTGAAGAAATCGCGC
>JAJFHY010000175.1 GCA_021775375.1 Amylibacter sp.
GCCATTCGGGAAGGGCTTCTCACGATATTGTCAGAAATTGACGCAGGGACGTTTGAATTCTCAAAAGCGCTGGAAGACATTCATATGAATGTTGAGGCCAGTCTGAAGGATTTGATTGGCGAACCCGCAGGGCGCTTGCACACAGGCCGGTCGCGTAACGATCAGGTGGCTCTGGATTTCAAGCTGTGGGTACGCGATCAGTATGATGCCTCGATTTCAGGGCTGGAAGCATTAATGAAAGCATTGCTGGTACAGGCCGAAGCTGGTGCCGATGTGGTAATGCCGGGGTTTACACATTTGCAAGTGGCCCAACCGGTGACATGGGGCCATCACATGATGGCCTATGTGGAAATGTTTGCGCGCGACCGTTCGCGGATGCAAGACGCACGGGTGCGGATGAACGAAAGCCCGCTTGGGGCCGCGGCTCTGGCCGGCACCGGTTTTCCGATTGATCGTGATATGACTGCAGCGGCATTGGGGTTTGATAGGCCATCAGCAAATTCGCTGGATGCCGTATCGGATCGTGATTTTGCACTGGAATTTCTAGCAGCATCTTCAATTTGCGCGACACATCTTAGCCGCTTCGCCGAAGAACTGGTAATCTGGTCGTCGGCGCAGTTTCGTTTTGTGACACTGTCTGATCGATTTTCAACCGGTTCATCTATTATGCCACAAAAGAAAAATCCCGATGCCGCGGAACTGATCCGTGCCAAGGTCGGGCGGATCAACGGGTCATTGGTGGCATTGCTGACCATTATGAAGGGTTTGCCTCTGGCCTATTCCAAAGACATGCAGGAAGACAAGGAGCAGGTCTTTGATGCCGCTGATAGCTTGATGCTGGCACTCGCGGCGATGACCGGCATGGTGGGCGATATGCAACCCAATAAGGACACATTGGAAGTGGCTGCTGCCACAGGGTTTTCCACCGCCACCGATTTGGCCGACTGGCTGGTACGTGAATTGGGTATGCCGTTTCGCGATGCACATCATGTGACCGGCGCTTTGGTGAAAATGGCCGAAGACGGCGGTGTTGACCTACCAGATTTGACACTTGATCAGATGCAGTCGGTTTGTGCAGACATAACAGACACTGTGTTTAACGTGCTTGGGGTGCATAATTCGGTTGCATCACGTATGAGTTATGGCGGGACAGCACCTAAACGGGTGCGCGAACAGACGGCGCGTTGGAGTAAGGAATTGAAATAAATCAAGGTGATATGTCTGCAAAACTTTGCTTTCGGGATGCACATCTGACAGGATGATAATGCGTAACTCAAAGAGTCGAAAGGAAATAGCTATGCGATATGTTTTCTTGATTTTGTTTTTAATAGCGGGTGGAATAAGCTTGCAAGGATGCGCGGCTGCCCCCCGTGAAGGTGGTGGATATAATAATGATTTCGGCGGTGGGGCTGACTGAAGGGTGACTGTTTTATGCGTAAACTATCTTATTTGATTTGTATTCTATCCTCATTGGGATTGGCATCGGCATGCGGTGTAAAAGGTGATCCGTTGCCGCGTGTAGCGACCGGGTCATAGGGTATGGATCATTTTATCTACAAAAACGGCGTGTTGCACGCCGAGGATGTGCCTGTCACTGAAATAGCAGCAAGCGTTGGCACACCATTTTATGCCTATTCACAAGCCACGCTTGAGCGGCATTTTCGGGTGTTCGATGAAGCTTTGGAAGGTATGGATCATCTTGTCTGTTATGCAGTCAAGGCTAACTCCAATGTGGCGGTCCTTAAAATTCTTGGCGATTTAGGCGCGGGCATGGATGTGGTCTCGGTCGGTGAATATCTACGTGCAAAGGCAGCAGGTGTTCCAGGAGACAGGATTGTGTTTTCGGGCATCGGCAAAACCCGTGATGAAATGCGCATGGTGCTTCAGGGTGGCATTCGGCAATTCAATGTAGAAAGTGAGCCAGAGTTGGCAGTCCTGAATGCGGTTGCCTGTGAACTGGGCGTGGTGGCCCCGATTACACTGCGTGTAAATCCTGATGTGGATGCCAAGACGCATGCAAAAATTGCAACGGGAAAATCGGATAACAAGTTTGGTATTCCAATCGCGCAATCGCGCCATGTTTATGCCGCTGCAGGCGCAATGGACGGTGTCGACGTGATCGGTGTTGACGTGCATATCGGTAGCCAGCTGACTGATTTGGCACCATTTCGCACAGCATTCGAAAAAGTGCGTGAATTGGCTGAACAGTTGCGCGAAGACGGCCACAATATCCGGCGTCTGGATTTGGGCGGCGGTTTGGGCATTCCTTATGCGCGGTCTAATGAAGCCCCGCCTTTGCCGATGGATTACGGGCAAGTCATCCGTGAAACCGTGGGCGATATGGGTCTTGAAATTGAAATTGAACCGGGCCGTCTGGTTGCTGGCAACGCAGGCATTATGGTGACATCCGTGATTTACAACAAAGCCGGTGAGGGGCGTGACTTTCTGATTGTCGATGCCGCAATGAACGATTTGATAAGACCTGCGATGTATGAAGCGCATCATGATATTATCCCCGTAATAGAACCTGAAGTTGGCGGTGAGTTAAATACCGTAGATATTGTTGGCCCTGTTTGTGAAACAGGTGATACATTTGCAAAACACCGCGATATGCCACCCGTGGCAGACGGTGGTTTGGTGGCGTTTCGTTCTGCCGGTGCCTATGGTGCCGTGATGTCGTCAGAATATAATACAAGGCCGATGATCCCCGAGGTTTTGGTGCATGGCGATCAATTTGCTGTCATTCGCCCGCGACCAAGCTATGATGAGATGATAAATCGGGATAAGGTTCCTGAGTGGCTTTAGGGCATTTTTGAACGAAAGGCGGCTGATGGTTCAGCCAAATTTGAATAAGAAAAGATCTATTTCCTCATTGCAACGATCTCTGAGGGCCAAAATACATTTGTCAGCGATTGCTTTAAGTGTTGAGCGTTTTGCACGTGCATTCTGGCAAAGCATTATTGTTCTGATGCTGTCGTTCAGCCTATTGATTTGGCAGGCTCATACTCTTTTTTCATATCGTATAAGCCTTGGATTATATCTGGTTTTATTTTTGGTTTTTGCGTTTTATTTTTGGCAAGGTATGCGCCGGTTTGCGTTTGCAAACCAAAATGAAGCGATCACGCGTTTGGATGAAAATGCAACGGGAAATCCAGTTGCTTCTTTGACCGATCAGCAGTTTATAGGGTCTGATGATGTAGGGTCGCAGGAACTTTGGCGACTTCACAAACACCGCATGGCAATAGAGGCCGGCAACACAGATGTTCAGGCGCCACATATTCGATTGGCGAAACGCGATCCTTGGGCGTTGCGTTTGATTGTGCTGCTATTCTTTACCAGCGCGATTTTATTCGGGCGGGCAAATACAGAACAATCTTTATTGGAAACATTTCAAGACTTGGCAAGCGGCACCACGCAAACTGTTGCCAGTTTTGAAGCTTGGGCTGATCCACCCGGTTATACTGGATTCCCGTCGATTTATCTGAACACACTTAAAGATGGGCCCGCTTTGGAAATACCGGAAGGCAGCCAGCTTATATTGCGCAGCTATGGTGGGGCTGAACTGGAAATAGTCAGTGATATAGCAACACTGGATGTGGATGAGACTAAGTTTACTGAAGAAGCCAATTTCAAGATCACCCAAAGCGGTACACTGATATTGAAAAAAGGGTTTAGAACGGTGGCACAGTGGGATTTCGTTATGATCCCGGATATGCCGCCTAGTGTTGCTTTGACGGATGAAATTTCGCGTACCATACAGGGATCGCTTCAAATTCCATATGAGGCAAATGATGATTACGGGGTCACCGGCGGCAAGGTGGAAATTAAGCTTGATATAGATAGTCTGGATCGCCGTTTTGGTTTAGTCCCTGAACCCGAAAACTTTGATCCCATTACATTTGATCTTCCAATACCGTTCAATACGGATGGCACTGATTTTGAAGAAACGGTCATTGAAGATTTGGCAAAACACCCGTGGGCAGGCCTGCCCGTAGTAATCAACTTGAACGTGGTGGATGCTGCCGGCAACAAGGCGGCAATCGAACCGGTTTATATGGCAATGCCGGGCAAGCGATTTTTTGATACGCTAGCCGCAGCAATCGCCGAGCAACGCCGGGATGTTTTGTGGAACCGCACAAACATTGACCGCGTCGATATGATCTTGCGTACATTGACGTATTTACCCGAAGTTGGCTTTCCAAACCAACGGGCTTATTTGCTGGTACGCGCGGCGATCAGGCGGGTTGGTTATAATCAGGTTCGCCCAATAGATGACATCTTGCAAAACGATGTGGCCGAAATGCTGTGGCGGGCGGCCTTGTTGATCGAGGATGGCGACTTATCCGATGCAGCAGCGCGCCTTAAGCGCGCACAAGAACGCTTGTCGGAAGCGATGAAGAACGGTGCTACGAAAGATGAAATAGCCGAGTTAATGGATGAGTTGCGCAAAGCCACGGATGATTATCTGCGTCAGTTGGCGGAGAATGCCAAGCCTCAAGAACAACAAGCGGGCAATGAAAATGCGCAACAAATCTCACCGGATATGTTGCAGGAAATGATGGATCAAATTCAGGAGCTAATGGAACAAGGCCGCATGGATGAAGCCCAGGCTTTGATGGATCAATTGCAACAATTATTGGAAAATATGCAAGTGACCAATAACGGTTCAAAAAGTGGCAACCAGAATAAAAATTCGACTGAGGGTCTGCAAGATACATTGCGAGAGCAACAAGATTTGGCGGATGAGAATTTTCAACAAATGCAAGAAGAGTTCAACCGCAACCAAGAGGGTGGCGAAAACCAAGGCCAAAACCCGCAAGGGCAACAAAAAGGCCAAAATAAAGGGTCTGCGCAAGGTGGCCCGCAAAGTGGCAACAATCAAAGTGATCTTGCCGACAGGCAAGAAGCTTTGCGCGGTATGATGCAAAAACAATTGGGGGAACTGGGTCCTGATGACAGCCAAGCGGGGCAAGCCGGCCGTGAGGCTCTTAGAGAAGCTGAGCGTCAAATGGGGGAGGCGCGCGACCATCTGGAAAAAGGCCGCGGGTCAGAGGCATTGGACAATCAGGCTGATGCGGTTGAATCTTTGCGCCAAGGTATGCGCCAGCTGAACGAGGCCAACCGGCAGGCAAGTCGCGGGCAAAATCGCGATGGATTACAAGATAGCGAAACTGCAGGTCCAAATGCACAAGACCCGCTTGGAAGATCAACATCAAAAGCAGGGGCTTTACAAACCAATGAGAAGCTATTGCAGTCGGGTGACCAATTACGTCGATCCAAAGAGATATTAGAAGAAATCCGACGCCGATCAGGAGAGCGTAGCCGTCCGCAGCTGGAATTGGATTATCTTGATCGTTTACTTGATCGATTTTAATAATTTTGCACTCTACATGTTGTATAGAGTGCAAATTATTTTAGCTGATTATGCCTTTAATCTTATCAAAGATCACAGCTATCAAGTTAGACATTGCATCAACAAATTTTGATACAAGGTTCAAGAAACCTTCTGCTTGCGGGATTTTTTCAACTATAAACGGCTGTAAAAAATACAAGATTCCAATGATAATATAAAGAAGAATTGCGTATTTAAAGCCTTTTACAAAACCGCTTTTTGCGGATTTTTCAGCATCCGGTACTTTTGTACGAGTTCCATGTTCCGCGTCATGGGCAATTTCAGAGCTTAATTCATCAACATCAGGCAGCATGTCTTTCAGAGCTTCACTGCGGTCTTGGGATGCTCCGTATAATTCGTCACTTGTATCGTCAATGTTTGGAAAACGGCGCGCTGAAACTTTGCGACGCGGGCGGCTTTCATTTGTTGTTGCTATAACCTGTTCCGCTACCAGAGTTTCGATGAAATCATCAATGGATTTGTCTTCAACAGGTGCCGGTTTTGTATCTTCTTCACTCGGAATATTTTCTTCATACAAATCGTCAACAGGATGGGCTGAAAGTTCATCTGCTTCTGGTTCAATAATTTCAGGGCGTTTAAACGGAGCGTCGTCAGCCACGGCTTCAGCAGTAGCCAGATCTTGATCTTCATCCATTGCAGAGTCGCCAAATTCCGCTGAAATAAAATCATCGAGTTCATCAGCGTGTTGCTCCTCAATACTTGGTGCAGGTGAAGTTTCTGATGCTTCGGCGTCATCTTCATCAATCTCCAAATCCTGAATACGACGATTGATTTCATCCAGATCATCTCTTTCCTCCGGTTCAACAGGTTGTTCTTCCTCGGGCTCATATGGCTGCTCAGCTTCAAGGACTATCTGGTCGTCCTCATCACTGTAAGTTTCCTCATCAGACAGTTCCTGGATCTCTTCGATCACTGTGTCTGCAGGGGTTGTTTCTAATGTTTCGGTCTCTTCTTTCGCTGCAGCAGGCGGTTTTTCGCCGCTGAAATATTCAGCCTCTGCATGAAGTATATCTAAAGAATCTTTATCCAGTCTTGCGGAAGGGGCTTCTGGCATTTGTTCAATCTGGAAATCATCACGCGATTCTTCGGGTTCCATATCATTGGGGTTCGGAGCTACATTAGAGCGCGCACTGGCAAATTTTGTGTCCAGCTTACCTTCTAAATCATTGAAAAGCTCAGGTGGAACATCACTGTCCGGATCGCCTGTACCGGCTGTAAATTCTGCATCTGCAGAGAGCATTTGAACAGAATCCTGAAACCAGTTGTGGCCGCAATTTGCACATTGAACATCACGTCCTTCACTTGGGATGACGTCCTCATCTACTTCGTACTGCGCAACGCAGTTTGGGCATATTAGCCGCATATTATCCCCGTTCTTGCTGCTCGAACATTTGCTGCTCGATTGAGTCCTCATAGCCTTTGTAGCCATAAAAATCAGTTTTTCCAAGTATCAGTTGGATTTGTTGCGATTGCAACAGGTGCCAAGGTAATAGATGATACAAAAAACAGGATTCGGAGCGGGCAGTGCTGCAATTAAAGGACACAGGTTTCAGCTATGGTGGCAGAGACATTCTAAAGGATGTTAATCTGGATATAGCACCGGGCAGCTTCTATTTTTTGACCGGCCCGTCAGGAACAGGCAAGACCACATTATTACGCCTTTGCTATCAGGCCTTGATGCCGACACGCGGAATTGTGCGTATTTTAGATCGTGACGTTCGCGGATTGGAACGCGAAGATATCGCCCAAATTCGCCGCAGAATTGGTGTGGTGCATCAAGATTGTAAGTTTGTGGATCATTTAACAATGGCTGACAATATCCGAATGCCTTTGCAAGTATCCGGGCGCTCTGGTGAGTTGGATAATAACAGTTTTGATGATTTGATCGCATGGGTGGGCTTGTCAGCACATATGAATGCATACCCGCCAGAGCTATCAAGCGGCGAACGCCAACGCGCGGCATTGGCCCGCGCTGTTGTTATGTCACCGGATTTGATCCTTGCAGACGAACCTACGGGGAATTTGGATTGGATCATGGCGCAAAAAATCCTGACGCTTTTAATCGAACTGAATAAAATGGGTAAAACCGTAATTCTGGCGACCCATGATTTGCAATTGATCCGCGCCGCTAAATCACAGATTACGACACGGGTTTTGCGGATTGTCGATAAAAACGTGCAATTGGCAGGTGCGGATCTATGAATAAACTGCGCGAACTGATGAATAGTCTGATCAACTTGTTGGTGGGTGATATCAAAGCTGACAATGTTGTCCCGCCCTCTGGTTACACTGCGATTCTGACAAGTTTTACAGCAGCTGCAATGGCCTTTCTGGCAGTATTTGCCATGGCATTGTCACTGGCGACGGGGCGTCTGGCCGATCGTTGGTCAGACGAATTATCGCGTACAACAACAGTGCGGATATCCGCACCCGAAGGCCAGATGCAGGCGCAATTGGATGCAGTCAGGAATGTGTTGGACACGACAACAGGCATTGCGTCATTTCGGATTATGACGGACGAAGAACAACGGAAACTGTTGGAGCCGTGGTTTGGGCCCGATTTACCGTTAGAAAACTTGCCTATTCCACGCCTTGTCGAAGTTGTTGAGGATCCGAATGGACCCGATATGGATGGTTTGCGGTTTCGACTGAGCGCAGAAGCACCTGGCGCAATCCTTGACGATCATACACGCTGGCGCAGGCCATTGGTGGATGCAGCCAAACGTTTGCGTTTATTAGGGACAATTTCGATTATACTGATTGCGGGTTCAACAGCTGCGATGATTACGCTGGCCGCCCTGTCTGCATTGGCAGCGAACGGGCAGGTTATTTCGGTTTTGCGCCTTGTTGGGGCAAGTGATACGTACATTGCACGCGCGTTTGTACGCCGCTTTACTCTGCGCGCCTTGATCGGGGCTGCCATCGGTACTGCCATTGCTATGGTCGCAATATTCTTTTTACCATCCGCTGCGGCAGAGGGCGCATTTCTGACAGGGCTTGGATTCACGGGTTGGCATTGGCTGTTACCGTTGTTGGTGCCAATATTGGCTGCGCTAGTTGCATTCTGGGCAACGCGCACAGCAGCTTTTCGTGCTTTGGATAGGATTTCTTAGATGGGTTTGATTCCACAATATATCCGCTCGGTACTGTTTATAATCCTGATGTATATATGGATGCTGGTATTGGGTGTAATTGGCGCTATTCCTGCAGGTCTGTCACGTAATTGGGCCTATAAAATTATGAAACTGTTTTGTGCAGGTGTTCTTTGGTTGGCAAAGGTCCTGTGTGGAATTACCTATGAAACACGCGGCGAAGTTCCCACAGGTGATATTGTAATCGCGTCGAAACACCAGTCCTTTCTGGATGTTATCTTGCACATGTACCTGTTGCCGCGTGCGAATTATGTGATGAAACGCGAACTGAAATGGGCGCCGATTTTGGGCTTTTACGCCATGCGTATCGGTGCGGCCCCGGTTAAGCGTGGTGATAAATCAAAAGCGGTTAGCCAGATGATGAAGGGGATTGAGCGCAAAGATGGCGAAGCAGCCTCGCAACTGGTGATTTATCCGCAAGGTACGCGCGTGCCGCCCGGTACATATAAGCCCTATAAAGTGGGTGCGGCCGTGATTTGTGAACGCATGGGTAAACCATGTATTCCAGTGGCGACCAATGCCGGCGTGATGTGGCCTAAACGCGGGTTTTTGCGTCATCCTGGTGTTGTGGTCTTTGAGTATATGGAGCCAATGCCAGAAGGATTGAAACTGGAAGCGTTCACCAAAGAATTGGAAGCCCGCATCGAGCCTGCTTCTGTACGTTTGGCGGCTGAAGCTGGATTTGAACCAAAGGAATAAATGCATGACGATTATTGCAAGCGTTGAAGAACTAGAGACGATCTATGGCACGCCGGGAACTGCAGCACTTGTGAAAGTCTCTGATCATATCACGCCTGAATATCGCGCTTGGATTGCATCCAGCAGTTTTTGTGCGTTGGCGACGGTTGGTCCTGAAGGGGTGGATGCGTCTCCGCGTGGGGATATTGGTGAAGTCGTTTTCGAATTGAATGAAAAGACTTTGGCGATGCCTGACAGGCGCGGGAATAATCGTATGGATAGTCTGCGCAATATCGTGCGTGACGGGCGGGTGGCTTTGATGCTGCTGACGAAGGGGTCCAGCACGGTGACGCGGGTTAACGGGCGGGCTGAGGTTTCTGTGGCAGATGATCTGTTGGAACGGTTCGCAGTGAAGGGGCAGCTGCCGCGTTCGGTGATCGTGATCCATATCGAAGAGATTTATTTTCAATGCTCGCGGGCCGTGATGCGGGCGGGGCTTTGGGATGTGGAAAATTGGCCGGACATCAGCGCGTTGCCGTCAATGGGGCAGATATTACAGGCGCAAAAGGCCGGTGATTTTGATGGTGAGGCATATGATAAAGAATGGCCGGAACGGGCCAAGAAATCGTTGTGGTAAGGTGGGTTTTGGACATGTCCCAACTAGGACATGGGGTTAAGTGGTTGAAATTAATATATTTTTACATTTTTTATCAAATGTATTGATTTGTTTTCATTAATATAACGCGTGGGCTAAAGCCCACCCTACGCCACCAGCGCCTTCATTCCCATATCCAGAAACTTCTTGCGGCGCTCACTGATCAGCTTTTCGCGGGATTTTTTGCTGAGGCTTTTCAGCAATTTTGCAACTTCCGTGCGTACATTTTCCATGGCCTGCGCCTTGTCGCGCTGGGCACCGCCCACGGGTTCGGGGATGATTGCATCCGCGACACCAAGCTCTTTTAAATCCTGTGCCGTCAGGCGCAGGGCTTCGGCGGCTTCGCGCATTTTTTCGGCGTCCTTCCACAAAATTGATGCGCAGCCTTCGGGTGATATGACGGAATAAACCGAGTGTTCCAGCATCGCCAACCTGTCGGCAGATGCCAAGGCAACAGCCCCGCCGGAGCCGCCTTCACCGATAATGACGGAAATAACCGGCACGCCGACTTGCAGGCATTTTTCGGTAGAACGTGCAATGGCTTCGGCTTGGCCGCGTTCTTCGGCGCCTTTGCCGGGATATGCGCCCGGCGTGTCGATAAGCGTGATAATCGGCAGGCCAAAGCGATCTGCCATGTCCATCAAACGGATGGCCTTGCGGTAGCCTTCGGGGCGTGACATGCCGAAATTGTGGTGCAGGCGCGATGCGGTGTCATGGCCTTTTTCATGGCCGATCACCACGACGGGTTGATCGTTGAAACGCGCTAACCCACCCATAATAGCACTGTCGTCGGCAAAATTGCGGTCGCCCGCAAGTGGTGTGTATTCAGTAAATATCGCGTTGATATAATCCGAGCAATGCGGGCGTTCCGCGTGGCGGGCCACCTGACATTTGCGCCAAGGGCTAAGGTCTTTGTATAGCTTGGTCAGCAGTTTTGCGGCCTTTTTGTCAAGGGCAACGGCTTCTTTTTCCAGACTAACATCATCTTCGCCCTGATGTTCCATTGCCCGTAATTCCGCCGCTTTGCCTTCGATTTCGGCCAGTGGTTTTTCAAATTCCAGATAATTTTGCATGGGGACGTATCCTGATGTTATATTCACAGACCTTTATGGCGTTGCACGCGCCAAGATGCAACGGTTTATGGGTTTACTGAAGATCGGCAAAAGCCATTTGCAAACGGGAAACGGCATCTTCAATCACACTGCGTGGGCAGCCCAGATTGAAACGCAGATAATCGTCGCCGCCAGTGCCGAAAGTTCCGCCATGGTTGGCGGCGATTTTGGCGGTTTGCTCAACCCGGGCTGTGAACTCTTCGCGGGGCATGCCTGTACCTGAAAAATCGACCCACGCAAGGTATGTGGCTTCCAGTGACATGGATTTAAGGCCGGGAATAGCGTTCACGCCTGCGTCGAATACACGTTTGTTTTCCGCCAAATATGACACCAGTGCGTCGACCCAAGCATCACCGCCTTTGTATGCGGCCTCGGCGGCAATCAATCCGGCGCTGTTGCCTGATATGCCCATCGCGGCCATTGTGATTGCAAACTTTTGGCGTAGAGCCGTATCTGCAATGATGACATTGCCGATGTGCAGGCCTGCGCAATTGAAGGTTTTGCTGGTGGCGGTCATCATCACCAAACGGCCATTGATTTCGGGTGCTGCATTGGTCATCGGGATATGTTTTTGGCCTGAATAGACCAGATCATGGTGAATTTCGTCCGAGATCAGGATCAGATCATGTTTGACACAGAAATCGGCCACTTGTTGCAGTTCGGTCTGTGACCAGACACGTCCACCGGGATTGTGCGGCGAGCAAAACACCAGCATTGTCTCATTGCCTGTGAGTGTTGCCTCATAAGCGTCGAAATCCATTTCGTAGCGGCCATCTTTCTTTGTCAGCACACATTCCGTTACCTCGCGCCCTGCAGCTTTTATAACACGGGCAAAGGCGTGATAGACGGGGGTGAAAAGCACAATCGCATCCCCGGGTTTGGTAAAGGTATGCACGCATAGGGCGGTGCCGTTGACCAGCCCGTGCGTGGTGAAAATAGAAGCCGGATCAACCGTCCACCCGTGGCGACGTGACATCCAGCCGCAAATTGCATCCCTGTAGGACGCATCATTGCCGTAATAGCCGTAAATACCGTGGTCTGTCATGGCTTTCAGTGCATCCGCCACGCATTGCGGAGGTTTGAAATCCATGTCCGCCACCCACATGGCAATGCCCTCATCCGGGTTGACACCGTAGTTCGTTTCCATGTTGTCCCATTTGCCGGAGTGGGTGTTACGGCGGTCGATAATTTCGTCAAAGTTCATGTAGGGCTCCTTTGAAGTGGACATTACTGAAAGGGAGCGCGGGGGCAAGGGGATATTATATCTGTTAAATGATACGCTGATAGCATCTTGAACCTGCGTGCGCTTTCGCCTAAATCGCAAGTATGATGCTTTTACCGATCCTGATCCACCCCGACCCGCGCTTGAAAAAGCTGTGCAGCCCATTTGAAACAGTTGACGATGATGTGCGCGCGCTTGGCAACGCAATGCTGGCCTCGATGTATGATGCGCCGGGTGTCGGGCTGGCGGCCCCGCAAGTCGGGCAGTTGAAGCGTTTATTCGTGATGGATTGTGCGGATAAGGAAGAAGACCCGGAACCGATGGTTCTGGTTAATCCGACAGTTGTATGGTCAAGCGAAGAGGAAAGCACCCATGAAGAGGGCTGCTTGTCTATTCCGGGGCAATATGAGGATGTGACGCGGCCATCGGAAGTGAAAGTCTCGTTTTGGGATTTGGGCGGAAAAGAGCGCGAAGAGCATTTCACCGGTCTTTGGTCCCGTTGTGCGCAGCATGAAATTGATCATCTGAACGGTGTATTGTTCATCGATTATTTAAGCCGCATGAAGAAATCCATGATTACCAAGAAAATGCAAAAGCTGAAAAAAGAGCGGGCGAAGGCCTGATGGCGGTTAGGCGGTTCATTCCGTACCCCGACAAGCGGTTGCGCATGGTTTGTGCGCCCGTTGAAAGCATCAGTGATAATGTCACCGCAATCTGGCAGGATATGCTGGACAGCATGTACGCAATGCCGGGTGTGGGTTTGGGGGCAAACCAAATCGGTGAGAGCATGCGGTTGGCTGTGGTGGATTGTTCCGATACACATGATCAGCCCGTTCGGTTGGCGAACCCGAAGGTTTTACATGCATCCGCCAAAATGCGTGAACACGAAGAGGGCAGTCCGAACCTACCGGGTGTATGGGCAAAGATTGAACGCCCGCGTGCGGTGACGGTTGAGTATCTGGATGAGAGCGGCACAATGGTAGAGCGCGATTTTGTCGGCCTTTGGGCGACATCCGTGCAACATCAGATAGACCATTTGAACGGTAAGATGTTCTTTGACCATCTAGGCCCCGTGAAACGCAAGATGTTGCTGGCTAAAGCTGCGAAACTTGCCAAGCGAAAGGGTTAGGTGCATGCGCATCGTTTTTATGGGAACGCCGGATTTTTCCGTACCTGTGCTGAAAGCTTTAGTGTCTGCAGGACATGAGGTAGTGGCCGTCTACTGCCAGCCCCCGCGCCCTGCAGGACGGGGTAATAAAAAACGACCCTCCAAAGTACAATCGTTAGCGGAGAGCCTTAATTTACATGTGCGTCATCCATTGAATTTTCAAGACCCTGCGGAAATTAAATCCTTTGCCGAGCTTAATGCCGATATTGCGGTTGTTGTGGCTTACGGCTTGATCCTGCCGCAAGCGATCTTGGATGCGCCTAAACTGGGGTGCCTGAACATTCATGCGTCCCTGTTGCCGCGTTGGAGAGGTGCTGCCCCCATTCACCGCGCTATTATGGCGGGCGACACCAAGACCGGTGTTTGTATTATGCAGATGGAAAAAGGATTGGATACGGGGCCTGTGCTGCTTTGCGATGAAACCGATATAATGGCGAGCGATACGACCGCCACCTTACATGACCGCCTGTCGGATATGGGTGCGCGCCTGATTGTGAAGGCTTTGGCGGAATTGCCTGATTTGGTGCCTGAAACACAATCGGATGAGGGCGCAACTTATGCGGCAAAAATCGACAAGGCCGAGGCGCGTATTGACTGGACTAAATCTGCCGCAGAAGTGGACCGTCTGATCCGGGGATTGTCACCGTTTCCGGGTGCATGGTTTGAGGTAGATGGCCAACGGGTGAAGGTTTTGAACAGCAATGTTACCGATGGGCGGGGTATGGCCGGCGAGGTTCTGGATGATTGTCTACGTGTTGCCTGTGCAGATGGTGCGGTTCAGTTGCTACGTTTGCAACGTGCAGGGAAAGGTGCAATGGACGCGGTGGATTTCCTGCGCGGGCTACCGTTAACTAAGGGTAAACAGCTTTAGGTCTTAAAATTAGCGGTAAAATCCCTATATACAATACAGATTAGGAGACATGTATGCCATTTATTTTGACACTTATCGTAGGGGCTGCCGCAGGTTTTCTGGCCGTGCGTTTGATGGGATTGCAAGTCAACGCATTGGTTGCCGTGGCCATTGGTGTGCTTGGTGCGATCTTTGGCGGTATTATTTTACGCGCTCTATTTGTATTGTTTATCGGGGCGTCAAGTGTGCTGAGCCTGTTTGTTGGCGGCCTGCTGGGGGCCATTGCCCTGATCTGGATTTATCAGCGGTTTTTTGGCCGATAAGTTTATTTCCGGCCTTTACGGTGCCGCAAGGCATAGACCCATCAGTTTCGCGAAACCATCTGCATCCAGCGTGTCAAACTCGGCTGATAGCTTTTCGATACTATCGGCCCGCTCTTGCCCGAGTACGGGATCAGCGAAATTATGAAATTTCGTGCTGATTTCTGCGTCACTCAGCGGTAAATCGGTGTCCCCGCGCGGGGTGCGGGGGGTGTCTATATGCTCTTTCCCATCCATATCGACGATAGTGACTTGCGCCCAGCGTTTGCCTTCACTGATTTTCGTCAGGTGAGGATCGTCGATCAATCGGGTCGCACGGCTGATGCGCAGGATGTCGGGGTCCTGCAGGGTTTCGGGGGTCAGTTCATTAACACCTACCTGACCGCGCACGATCATTGTGGCAACGGGGAATGCGATTGCATAGGTGAAGTCATCAAGTGACTGTGGCTCGTGGCCTGCAAGGCGTGTGGCGTTGTGGAAGGTTTTAATGTTCACAGCTTTGACGCGGTCATGCGTCAGGTTGTTGTCAGTCATCAATACCTGCACTGCATCAAGTGATGGATGCGCCCAGCGACAACAGGGGTATGGTTTGTAGTGGGTATCGCGCACAGTAAACCATGTATCGCCCAAATCGGCCCAAAAGGGTTTTGCATCCTGGCCTTCACAGGTCAGAGCGGGCGCGCCGGTAAAACCCTCAAAGGCAAGATACGCGGCTGTCACACCGGTGGGTGCGCCCCAACCGACACCGTCTCGCAGCATTGTGGGAAAATCAATGCAGCGCATCATCTGGCTGCGGGGCCCGTGATATTCACCGATACCTGCGGCATGGCGGATTGCTTCCCCATCACAGCCCAGCATTCTGGCACAGGCGGCTGCTACGCCTACGGCAGTCCATGCCCCCGATGTGTGATAATCCGCGCAAGTTGCATGCTGCACTTGGCCCGAGCGGTAACTGATCTCATAGGCAACGGCCACCCAAGTGGCGAAATCGCGACCCGTGATCGGGGTGCCGTTTGCGCGCATGGCGTCCGCTACGGCCAAAAGAGCGGGGAAGATGGCCGATCCCGCGTGACCTTTGTTGGGGGAGGAGCCGTCGTGGGCATCTATGCTGTCGACCATAAATGCCCCTGCCATTGCGGCCCCTGCCGGACTGAGCGTGCGGCCATCCATCAAGATGCGTGCGCCGCCTGCATTGCCGGTGCCGAATACAGCTAACGCACCTTTGCGGGCAAGATCAGAGAGCTCTGTCGTCGAACCGATTGCGGCCACGCCCATCGTATCCAAAAAGCTGCATCGCAGGACTTGCAGTAATGGCTCTGGCAGGTCGCCATAGCTAAGGTTTTCGGCAAATGTGGACATGGGTATGGTCATAGGTTTTCCTATACTAAGGCGTTACAGGCAGCCGTCATACGGCGAATGCCTTCGATGATATTTGTGTCTGACGTTGCAATCGACATGCGAAAATACGGATCGCAAAAGAACCCGGCACCCGGCACGATAACAACCCCCTGATCCAGTAGATAAGACGCCAGATCACTGGAGGTTTCGATGATTTTCCCATCGGGTTGTTTACGGCCAAGCAAACCACCACAATGGGGCATCAGGTAAAAAGCGCCTTCTGGTTTGTTAACTTTTAAGCCTTCAATGTTCGCAAGCCCATCAAGGGCGATATCACGTCTTTTCCGGTAAGTTTCACGCCATGTAGCCAGAAACCCCTGTGGCCCATCCAAAGCTACAATACTGGCGGCCTGACTAATCGAACATGGGCCGCCGTTGGTTTGTGATGATACTTTGCGCATGCCGTCCATCCACCATGCGGGTCCACCTGCATAGCCAATGCGCCAACCTGTCATGGCATAGGCTTTGGATACGCCGTTTACGGTCAGAATACGATCTCGCAGATCAGGGGCGACTGCGGCTAGGGTGGCAAAGCGGTTATCGTCGAATATGATGTGCTCATAAAGGTCATCGGATATGATTAATACGTTCGGGTGGCGTCGCAGGACGTCAGCAAGTTTTGCCAGTTCTTGCGCCGAATATACAGCCCCCGTAGGATTGGACGGTGAACACAAAAACAACATTCTGGTTTTCGGTGTGATGGCGGCCTCTAATGCGGCGACCCCGAGCTTAAATCCATCATCCTGTGTTGTTGGCACCAAGACGGGTTTTCCGTTGCAAACCTCGACCATGCCTACGTGGGATGACCATGCCGGGGTAGAGATAATCACCTCTTCACCTGGATTAATGACCGTTTGCAGGGCTGTTGCCAGAAGTGGCTTTGCGCCTGCACTGGCGGCAATTTCGCTGTGTGAAAATTCAAGAGCGTTTTCCGCGCTGAATTTTCGCGCTATTGCATCTTTCAATGCCGCCGTCCCATCGACAGGTGTGTAACGTGTTATCCCATCGCGGATCGCTTTTATGCCCGCATCACAAATATGTTCAGGCGTATCAAAATCCGGTTCTCCCACGGAAAAATCGATTAAATCGCGGCCTTCGGCGCGTAACTGTGTTGCATGATCGAAGATAGCGGAAATCGGCGAGCCTTGGATTTTACTGATAGCGGTTGCAAGCATTTTTGGGCGTCCTTGAACAATGTTTTTGGCGAACATAAAGCCACTATGCGCATAAAAATCTATGCGA
>JAJFHY010000176.1 GCA_021775375.1 Amylibacter sp.
GGCCGTAAGCGTTGTTATTTCCGCAGGACTTGGTATTTTAGGTGTAACGCCGATGGAAGAAATGCGATAATTTAAGCAAAAACAGCATATTTCGGGGTTGGAGCAGGCAAATACACAAGATAGTGTATCTAAAAGAGGCAGTACCCGATGTCCGGATATGAAGAAAAGTATAATGAAGCAGATTATGTTGCCCCGTTAGGTCTGGCGCGACTGGCCTTAAGCTGGATGGGCGCGATCGCATCCATCACATTAGTTGTCGGCCTGGCCTACTGGGTGTTCCAGTTAGGCACACGTAATCCCAATGAAATACCGATCATTCTCGCCATGGAAGGCCCGGCCCGTACCCAGCCGGAAAACCCCGGTGGCACGCAAGCCAATCATCAAGGACTGGCCGTCAATGCCGTGCAATCCGATGGCACCGCGGAAAAAGCTGCCGAAACTGTTGTTTTGGCTCCCCAACAACCAGCGCTGACAGCAGAAGATCTGGCGCAAGATACGCTTGCCAAAGTCCAACCGGTGTTGCGCCCTGAAAAAGTAAATGCCGAACCCGATACAAGCGCGCAACAAGATTTGGAAGAAGCCATTATCACCGCTGTAGCAGAAGCGCCTAAACCAACAGTACAGGACCCGTCCCTGACAACCGAAAGTGTCGTCATAGAAACACAAAGCATTGTGATTTCTTCCAGCAAATACGCGCCTTTGAAATCAGCTATTCCACTTGGGCGGCCAAGTGACTTAATAACACGCATTCAGTCAGCAACTGCAGTTTCATCACAACCAGGTGCAAATGCTTCATCTGTACCTGTTGGAACCCGGCTTGTGCAACTGGGCGCCTATGATAGCGCCGAGATTGCAAAGAAAGAATGGGGCAATCTTATCAGCAAACATGGCGACCTTCTGGAAGGAAAACAACAACTTGTACAAGTTGCAACATCCGGCGGCCGGCAATTCTACCGCTTGCGGGCTATCGGATTTGAAACAGCTGAAGACAGCCGGAACCTGTGCGCAGCACTGTTGGCGCGCGGTACAGCCTGTATTCCTGTTACAGCACGATGACAGATTGCGGGGCCTGCATTTTCGGTTGTGAAGGTCTGTATCTGACCCAGCAGGAAAAGCAGTTCTTCAAATCAGTTAACCCATGGGGTTTTATTCTGTTTGCCCGCAATATTTCAAACGCGGATCAGCTGCGCGCACTTACCGCTGATATCCGCAATACGGTTGGCTGGAATGCCCCTATTTTGATTGATCAGGAAGGTGGCCGTGTCCAACGTTTACGCAGCCCCGAATGGTCTGAATGGTTGCCGCCACTGGAACAGGTCAGCCACACGCCCGATAGTCAGTTGATGCAATTGCGCTATCGTATTATAGCCGCCGAACTTCATGCCCTTGGCATCGACGTAAACTGTGCACCAATGCTGGATATTGCAACGCGTGACAGCCATGAAATCATCGAAAATCGTTGTTTCGGGCGTGATGCAGGAACCGTCACGCAAATGGGCCGCGCCGCCGCCAACGGCCTGCTGGCAGGCGGGGTTCTACCCATTATCAAACATATACCGGGCCATGGCCGCGCCAATATGGATAGCCATTTTGAATTACCTCACCTTGACACACCACTTGCCACCTTACAGGCCAGTGACTTTATCCCGTTCAAAGGTCTCTCTGACCTGCCAATGGCGATGACCGCGCATATTGTATACACCGATATTGATCCCGACCATTGCGCCACACAATCACCCGCTGTGATTAAAACGATCCGCAACGATATGGGCTTTGACGGGTTGATTATGACGGATGATTTGTCAATGAAGGCGCTTCAGGGCAGTTTTGCAGACCGTTGCAATGCTTCTTTTGGCGCCGGTTGCGATGTGGTTTTACATTGCAACGGCATTATGGATGAGATGGCACAGGTGGCAGATGCAACCCCTGCCCTTACAGGTACTGCACTCATCCGTGCTGAAGCCGCACTAAACATGCGTAAAACCCCCGAACCGTTTGATATCGATGCCGCCAAAGAGCAGTTTCATCACTTGATGGAAAAGGCCGCCTGATGTCAGAGCCAACACCACAGGAAATTGCCGAATTCGAGCAAACCACCCAAGAACGCATAGCATCCGAAGCATTGTTGGTGGATGTTGACGGGTTCGAAGGCCCGCTTGACATACTGCTAACACTTGCACGTACGCAAAAGGTTGATTTGCGCAAAATATCGGTGCTGGAACTGGCAGAACAATATCTGAAGTTTGTTGAAGAAGCCAAAAAGCTGCGAATTGAACTGGCCGCGGATTATCTGGTGATGGCTGCATGGCTGGCGTTTCTAAAATCACGCTTGTTACTGCCACCTGACCCATCTGATGAAGGCCCGTCTGCCGAAGAACTGGCCGCCCATTTGGCATTCCAGTTGGAACGTCTGGAAGCGATGCGCAGGTCTGCGGCCAAACTGATGGCCCGTGATCAGATGGGCCGTGATTTCTTTGTGCGCGGCATCCCCGAAGCCGTCAGTCAGAACCGCAAAGTCACCTATACCGCAACCATACTCGATCTGATGCAGGCCTATGCCTATATCAAAACCAAAGATAGTTTTGAACCGCTGCACATGCGCGAACGCGAACGCTTAGTCACATTGGAACAAGCTTTGGAACGGATGCGCACATTGATCGGACATGCGGTTGAGTGGGGTGATTTGAACCAGTTTTTACCCGATGGCTGGCGCGACGACCCGAAATTCCTCCGCTCGGCCACCGCATCGACTTTTGCAGCCGCTCTGGAACTGGTAAAAGAAGGCAAACTGGAAATCAGGCAATCCGAAACATTTGCTCCGATCCAAATAAAATCAAAGAGTTCAGAATGACCAAAGAACCAAATGAAACCCTGTTTGATGCCCCGCCCATAGGTGAACAGGAACGTATGATCGAAGCCATTTTATTCGCATCCGCCGAACCCGTTTCCAAAACAGCCATTGCAGACCGCCTGCCGCATGGGTGTGACGTGTCCGAAGCGTTGGTGCATTTGCGCAAACGCTATGAGGGGCGCGGTGTAAAGCTGGTCAAAGTGGGTGACGCCTGGGCGTTTCGCACAGCTCCCGATCTGGGATTTTTGATGCAAAAAGAACGCTTTGAAACCCGTAAACTGTCGCGTGCCGCTATCGAAACCCTTGCGATCATCGCATATCACCAACCCACCACACGCTCTGAAATCGAAGAAATTCGCGGTGTATCGGTATCCCGCGGAACCATTGATCTGCTGCTGGAACTGGAGTGGATAAAGCTGGGACGCAGACGCATGACACCGGGTCGGCCCGTGACATTCATCGTCACACAGGTCTTTCTGGATCATTTCGGGCTGGAAAGCGAACGCGACTTGCCGGGCGTGAAAGAGCTGCGCGACAGCGGCTTGCTGGACAACCGCCCCGCCCCCGGCGGGCTGTTGGATGACACATCACAAGAAAATGAAGACGACGATTTGGAAAATACCGATCAAGATGATATGTTCGAGTAATAACAACAAAAAAGAGCAGGTATAACAATGAACCGTATCATTACTATGTTTATGCGTCAGTTTATGAATATCGGTATCAACAAAGGCATCGACCATATCTATCGCAATAAAAATGCAGACCCGAATTCTCCAGAAGCAAAACAGGCCCAAAAAAATGCCGGTGCAGCCTCTAAAAATGCAAAACAAACCATACGCATGGTCCGCCGTTTGGGTCGGTTTTAGGGACGCCAAGTAGGGTGGGCTATAGCCCACGCGTTGCAAAGCTTCAATTAGAAGTGCATAGCATCATTATGCATAGAATATAACTTCGCAACAACCTCGCAGTTCGAACGTATAAATCAATAGTTTCAATATGTTAGATATGTGTCCTATCTGGGACATCAGCCTAAAACGCGCCGCGCAAGGCATCTCCAAAAGCGCTGAATAACTGCTTTGAAACCGGATCCTGATCTGCCTGCCATTCGGGATGCCATTGTACGGCCAAAGCAAAGTTCTGCGCGTCCTTCACACTTAACGCTTCCGGTGTGCCGTCAGGCGCGTGGCCGTCGATGATAATCCGTTCGCCGGCCGCCTTGATCCCCTGCCCGTGCAGCGAATTGGTCAGAACCACATTACTGTCAAACACACGTTCAAATACACTGCCCGCTTCAATAATCACGTCATGGCGATGGGCGAACTTTTCTTCTTGTGTCCCATCAGGGGGCATACGGTGGTTCATGCGGCCGGGCAGGTCGCGAATTTCAGGATAAAGTGACCCGCCAAAGGCCACATTAAACTCTTGAAAACCCCGGCAAATACCCAAAATAGGGACGCCAATATCCACAGCTTCGCGGATCAACGGCAAAACCAGCGCATCACGGCTGCGGTCAAAAGTGCCGTGCGCCTCGGTTTCCTCTTCGCCGTATTCTTCCGGGTGCACATTAGGTCGGCCACCGGTGAAAACGAAACCGTCCAGCCGGTCAACCAGCTCGTGAATTTCACTGACTTTGTGTAACGACGGAATAACAACGGGTATCGCATTTGATACCGCTGAAATTGCTTCAATATTGCTGACACCGCTGGCCTGAACGGGATATTCGCCGTCAATATAATACGCGTTGCCGATTATGCCTACGATTGGTCTTTTCATCACCCGAAACTCTGATCCGATTTAATTTCAATCGGTATCGCATGAATT
The DNA here is from genome assembly GCA_021775375.1 of Amylibacter sp. Lineage (GTDB taxonomy): Bacteria > Pseudomonadota > Alphaproteobacteria > Rhodobacterales > Rhodobacteraceae > Amylibacter. The sequence continues at coordinate 4,676 of JAJFHY010000176.1, forward strand.
ACGGGCAATGAAAATCCAGAAATTTCGGTTTATGCTTCTGCACTCAATCCAGCCGCTTCAATACCCGCAACAGCCGCAATCACATCGTTTTCAGAGCTGTCACCGGTAACACCAACGGCACCAATAATATTGCCCTTCTTGTCCCGCACAAGAACTCCGCCCGGCACAGGAATGATGCGTCCACCATAAACACCATTTAAAGCATCGACAAAATAGGCCTGTTGTTCAGCGCGTTCCATCAATTTGGATGACGGCATACCCAACTGTATCGCCGCATTGGCTTTACCGTCAGCGACCGCAAAGCGACCGGGGGCCGCACCGTCTTGGCGTTCAAAGGCTTTGCAATGCCCGCCTGCGTCAAGAACGATAACAGATAAGGGCTTGAACCCCATCTCATTACCTTTGGCAAAAGCCTGATTGATGATACGTTTTGCTTTATTCGAAGTTATTTCAGCCACTTTGTTGTTCCTTAAGTTCCAGCCTGCGTGCATGCAGAATTGGCTCAGTATAACCGGATGGTTGAACCGTGCCTAGAAAAACCAGGTCACATGCGGCTTGAAAAGCGACACCTGAATAATCAGGGGCCATCGGTGAATAATTCGGGTCACCCGCATTTTGCCCATCCACCACTTCGGCCATACGGCGCATGATATCCATCACCTGTTCTTTGCTGACAACACCGTGGTGCAGCCAGTTGGCAATATGTTGGCTGGAAATACGGCAAGTTGCGCGGTCTTCCATCAATCCCACATCATGGATGTCCGGCACTTTCGAGCAACCGATACCCTGATCGATCCAGCGCACCACATAGCCCAATATCCCTTGGGCATTGTTTTCCACTTCGCTTGTCACCTCTTCGTGTGACCAGTTTTGGCCCTCTGACACCGGGTAATGCAGAATTGTATCAACATCGGCCCGTTTGCCACCTTTGATCAGCTCAACCTGTCGCGCCATGACATCAACCTTGTGGTAATGCGTAGCATGCAGGGTCGCTGCCGTCGGGCTGGGAACCCATGCGCAGTTTGCCCCTGACATCGGGTGGCCAATTTTCTGTTCCAGCATATCGGCCATCAGGTCGGGCATCGCCCACATCCCCTTGCCGATCTGCGCCTTGCCATGCAAACCACACGCCAATCCCACATCAACATTCTGGTCTTCATAGGCCCCGATCCAAGGCTCATTCTTAATATCGCCTTTACGCATGAAAGCACCCGCTTCCATTGACGTGTGTATTTCATCACCCGTACGATCCAAAAAGCCCGTATTGATAAAGGCGACGCGGTGTTTTGCGGCGCGAATACACTCTTTCAGGTTCACCGTGGTACGGCGTTCTTCATCCATAATACCGATTTTGACCGTGTATTGCGGCAAGTCCAAAGCCGCTTCGACAGCGGTAAATATTTCGTCCGTAAAGGCCACTTCCTCCGGCCCGTGCATTTTCGGCTTCACCACATAAACCGACCCGTAATCCGAGTTGCCGGTTTTGCGTTCCAAATCATGCAACGCAATCATTACCGTACACATGGCATCCATCAGACCTTCGGCAACTTCATTACCGTCACGGTCCAAAATCGCAGGGTTGGTCATCAGATGGCCAACATTGCGCACCAGCATCAGCGAGCGACCTTTCAAACTGAACGCCTCGCCAGTTGGGGAAACATACTTGCGATCAGGCAACAGGCGGCGGCGCAGCGTTTTGCCGTCTTTTTCCAGCTTGGCGGTCAAATCGCGTTTCATCAGACCCAGCCAGTTTGAATAGGCCAAAACCTTGTCTTCCGCATCCACCGTCGCAACCGAGTCTTCGCAATCCATAATGGTGGAAATTGCTGATTCCATAATAATATCGGAAAGTCCCGCCTTATCCTGTTTGCTGATGTCGCTTGTGGATATGAAATACAATTCCACATGCAGATTGTTATTGCGCAGCAAAACCCCTTCGGGTTTCGCAGGATCATTACGGTAGCCAACAAAAGCGTCGGGATTGCGTAACTGCTTACCATCGATCACCAGCTTGCCATCTTCGACATGGTAGTGTGTTGCATCGGCATGCGACATGCCGTCGATAGGGAAAATCTCATCCAGAAAAGCTTTACCCCATGCAATCACCTTTTCGCCGCGCTCGGCGTTATAACCACCCTTGGGTGGCAGGCTGCCCATCGCATCAGTGCCATAAAGCGTGTCATAAAGTGACCCGAATCGTGCATTCGCAGCATTCAGGGCAAAGCGCGCGTTGGTCACCGGCACAACCAGCTGCGATCCCGCTATATGGGCAATTTCAGGGTCAATATTCTGCGTTTCAATGGCAAAATCGGGACCGACAGGAACCAAATAACCGATCTCGGTCAGAAACGCTTTATAGACATCAAAATCAAAGGCCTGCCCTTTATGCTCAATATGCCAAGCGTCAATCTTGGCCTGAATGTCTTTGCGCTTTTGCAAAAGCATACTGTTTTTAGGGCCTTTTTCATATATCAGGTCGGACAAGCCCATCCAGAATTGTTTCTGACTAATGTCAGTTCCCGGCAACGCTTTGCCTTCTATAAAGTCCACAAGTTTTTCATCTACTTGCAAGCCATATTTTTCGATACGCTTCATCATGCTCTCCACTGCATCCAACTTCCATCTTGGTAAAATAGACTTACCAATGCGAATGAAAACCGGGGATTGTTTCCTATAGGAAACGGGCTATCACGCTTAAAAATGAAATACAAGAATACAGTATACATTCGTATGCAATTTTTTTGCTCTTGAAAAACCCACCCAATAGGTCACATCTATCCCATACATAAAACGGATCCTAAAATGCGCCCCCTTCAAGCCCCCACAATACGCCTTGCCGATTACACCCAGCCTGCTTTTTGGGTCGATCATATTGACCTGACCTTTCAACTGCACCCAACAGCCACACGGGTTTTGTCGACAATCACATTTCGCTGTAATCCCGAGCGCACAGACGGGCCACATGATCTGCAACTTGATGGCCGCAATCTGAAACTGATCAGCGCAGCAATCGACGGCAAGCCACTTTCGAAAGACCAGATTTTAACCGATGCCGAATGCCTGACAGTGCCTGCCGACCTGATCCCACAGGACCAATTCACATGGACTGCAGAAGTCGAAGTAAACCCCAAGGAAAACACAGCGCTAGAAGGGCTTTATATGTCGAACGGCATGTATTGCACCCAATGCGAGGCGCAAGGCTTTCGAAAAATCACCTATTACCCGGATCGCCCGGATGTGATGGCAACTTTTAGCGTCACCATAGAAGGCAACGCACCGGTTTTACTGTCAAACGGCAATAAACTGAGCCGCGGAAAATGGCATGACCCGTGGCCAAAGCCTGCGTATCTGTTCGCGCTTGTGGCAGGTGATCTGGTGTCATATGACGACACGTTCACCACAATGTCAGGGCGTCACGTTGATTTGCAAATCTTCGTACGGGATGGCGATCAGGATAAATGCGCCTATGCGATGGATGCGTTGAAACGTTCAATGAAATGGGACGAAGACGTTTATGGACGTGAGTATGATCTGGATTTGTTCATGATTGTTGCCGTCGACGACTTCAACATGGGTGCGATGGAAAACAAAGGATTGAACGTGTTCAAGTCCAAATATGTTCTGGCCAGCCCCGAAACCGCCACCGACACGGACTTCGAGCTGATCGAAGGTATCATTGCGCATGAGTATTTCCATAACTGGACAGGGAACCGCATCACCTGTCGCGACTGGTTCCAACTGTGCCTGAAAGAAGGTCTGACCGTGTTCCGTGATCAAAGCTTCTCGGGCGATATGCGCGATCCTGCCGTGACACGCATCAACGACGTTTTGCAACTGCGTGCCCGCCAGTTCCGCGAAGATGCAGGCCCCTTGGCCCATCCGGCGCGCCCCGAAGAATACATCGAGATCAACAATTTCTACACCGCCACTGTCTATGAAAAAGGTGCAGAAGTGATCGGCATGTTGAAACTGCTTGTTGGGGATGACGGTTACAGCAAAGCTCTGGATCTTTATTTTGACCGCCACGATGGGCAAGCCTGCACAATCGAGGACTGGATCAAGGTTTTTGAAGACGCATGCCAACGCGATTTAACCCAGTTCAAACTGTGGTATTCTCAAGCGGGAACGCCGCGCATTAAAGTTTCAGAAGAGTTTACAGACGGCCAGTACACACTGACCTTTGAACAGGTAAATCCACCAACCCCGAACCAAGATAATAAAGCCCCGCAAGTGATCCCCGTACGCGTTGGATTTCTGGATGCGAACGGTGCAGAACCGGTGGCCGAAAAGCTTTTTGAGCTCACCAAAGCCAAACAAAGCTTCACGGTTGCGGGCTTTGACGCTAAACCAACCCCATCAATCCTGCGCGGCTTTTCCGCCCCGGTGATTTTACATCACACTCAATCCAGCGACATGCTCGCGGTTCTTTTGGCCCATGACAGTGACCCGTT
>JAJFHY010000177.1 GCA_021775375.1 Amylibacter sp.
GACGTCTAGTCATCAATCGCATCAATTGGGATTGGATGCAGATATTTGGCTGTTGCCACCAAAAAAATTGAACCTAAGTCGCAAAGACCGTGAAAATATCTCATCAAAAACCGTGCGATCCAAAGACCAAAGAAGTGTGAATAGCAATTGGACATCTTCCCATATGGAAGTGATCAAAGCTGCGGCAAGCGACCCTGCCGTTGACCGTATATTCATCACGGCACCAGCTAAAATCTGGATGTGCAAAAATGCCAAAGGTAACCGCAAATGGTTGCAAAAAGTTCGACCATACTGGGGCCATCACTATCATTTTCATGTTCGCCTTAAATGCCCGAAAGGCTCGAAGGCTTGTGACAAACAAACGCCAACAGTACGCCAGTTATCCAAGAACGCGACCGGATGCGACGAAAGTTTAAACTGGTGGGTGACAGGAGCATTAAAACCACCTGATCCCAATGCGCCTAAACCGCCGAAGAAACGCGGAGCACGCGATTATGTTATGGCGGATTTGCCATCTCAATGTCATGGGGTGTTAACCGCACAATGATAAAATGGATCGCGGTGTTTTTAGTCACTGCAAACTATGCATTAAGTGCAGAAGCTACTTATTTATCATCCTACGCATGGACAATGTCAGATGAAAATTTCGGCGGGTTCTCATCACTTGAAATGGATGATCAGGGCCAGGGATTTATGACCACCTCTGATCATGGTTATTTCTTGTCGGGTAAAATTAACCGTCAAAATGGTAAAATTGTTAGTGTATCTAATCAGAAACTTGCCCCGATCAACAATCCCAAAGGTGCCCTTGTTGACGAATTAAACGGTGATGCAGAAGGGATTGCAATCGGTCCAAATGGCAAGATTTTTGTGTCTTTTGAACGTAATCACCGCGTTTGGTCTTATACAGAGACAAATTCTGCAGCGCATAAATTACCCAAACATGCGGACTTTGATACACTTCAATATAATTCATCGCTAGAAGCGTTAGCGATTGATAATAATGGATGGCTTTACGCAGTACCTGAACGGTCAGGAAAAATGAACAGGCCGTTTCCGATATATCGCTTCAACGGAACGCGCTGGGATAAGCGCTTAAGCATACCAAGGCGCGGTACATTTCTTGTTACCGGCGCTGACATTGGTCCGGACGGTAAACTTTACCTGCTTGAACGTGATTATTTCATTCCAATCGGTATTGCCACCAGGGTTAGAAGTTTCGGCATAACAAAATCGGGATTGATTGATGAGCAAGTGGTTTTACTTACAAATTACGGTGCACACGATAATCTAGAAGGCATATCTGTGTGGCAGGATGACCGGAAACATATTCGGATCACCCTGATATCAGACGATAACTTCAGTTTTTTCCAACACACAGAACTTGTTGAGTACGTTATAAACTAAACCGGGTTATGAATGTCCCATGCGTTGATGATTGCAATAGCCTCATCCGCTGTTTCAACAAAACTGAACAGATCCAGATCCTCGGCACCGATAGTGCCGGCATCAGCTAATGTTTCCCAGTTAATAATAGAACGCCAGAATTTTTCGCCAAATAAAATCACGGGTATTCGGCTCATTCGTCCTGTCTGTATCAAGGTTAGCGTTTCAAACAATTCGTCCAAAGTGCCAAAACCACCCGGAAATGCAATAACGGCTTTTGCACGCATCAAAAAATGGATTTTCCGTGTCGCAAAATAATGGAAGTTAAAGCAAAGCTCCGGCGTGCAATATTCATTCGGGGCCTGTTCATGCGGCAACACGATATTCAACGCTATAGATGCGCCACCTGCGTCAACTGCCCCGCGATTGCCCGCTTCCATCACGCCGGGGCCGCCACCTGTGACCACCACGTTTTCACGTCCATAACTTTTCATGCTTTTTTCAGTGATAATGCATGCAAATTTACGTGCCTCATCGTAATATTTTGATAAGCCTGCCAATGTTTCCGTGCGTGCATCGCTTTTGTGTTTTGGATCGGGAATGCGGGCGCCACCAAACATAACGACTGTGCTTTCAATCCCGCGTTCCGCCAAAACCATCTCTGGCTTTAACATCTCCAACTGAATGCGTGTTGCACGCAATTCATCGCGGCACAGAAAATCGGGATCGGCAAAGGCCAATCTATAGGATGGCGCGCGCGTTTGTGGCGTATCCGGCGTTTCTTTTAGTGTCTTTAAATCTGTTTCCGCGTTTGGAAAGCTTTCTTGATGACGGCCCATGTCGGTTATTCCTTACCTGTTGTCGCCGTGGATTGCACACGGCCTTAAATCAAACTATAGGCATCAATCAAATCTATCCAGACACGAATTGGAGATAAACATGTCAAATGAACAATTAGAAACTGCAATCGAAGCCGCATGGGAAGCACGTGATACGATAACGCCTGCTACAACAGGCGAAACACGCGAAGCAATTGAGGATACGTTGAACGCGCTTGATAGCGGTTCATTGCGTGTGGCAGAACCGCGTGATGGTGGTAACTGGCATGTTAACCAATGGGCAAAAAAAGCAGTGCTGCTTTCATTTCGTCTGAACGATATGGCGATTATCCAGGGCGGCCCGGATAATGCGGGCTGGTGGGATAAAGTCCCAAGTAAGTTTGACGGTTGGGGTGAAAATCAGTGGAAAGCAGCCGGATTTCGCGCTGTGCCGGGTTCAATCGTGCGTCGCTCGGCATTTGTCGCCAAAGGTGTTGTCTTAATGCCTTCTTTCGTGAACATCGGGGCATATGTGGATGAAGGTACAATGGTTGATGGCTGGTCGACAGTTGGCTCATGTGCGCAAATCGGTAAAAATGTACACTTGTCGGGTGGCGTGGGTATCGGCGGTGTTCTTGAACCAATGCAGGCAGGTCCGACTATTATCGAGGATAACTGCTTTATTGGTGCGCGTTCAGAAGTTGTCGAAGGTTGTATCGTCCGTGAAGGCTCGGTTCTGGGTATGGGCGTATTTATCGGCCAATCCACAAAAATCGTTGATCGCGAAACTGGTAAAGTAATGTACGGCGAAGTACCAAGTGGTTCGGTTGTGGTCGCAGGGTCTATGCCGTCAAAAAACAATGTGAATTTATATTGCGCAGTGATCGTAAAACGGGTGGATGCAAAAACACGTTCCAAGACATCCATAAACGAACTGCTACGCGACTAGGCTTTACCATTTGTGGGTTAGAGTGGCCATTTTTGGCAGACCCAGTTTACTGCATATATTAAACTAGAAAACTAGTTTAGTATTTTTTGTAAGATATCATAGTACGTAATATACATCCTAGCCTAATAAGTTTATAAATTATTAATTAAGAAAAAAAACAAAAACGCCCCCAACAAGTTTACACCCTGCTTGTTCAGGTTGGGCGAAATGATGATGACGGCCTGCCCAAGAATGCCACGGGCGGTGCGATGATGTGCTTTGCCAGCGGTGTGGACGAAGCAGAGGCCGTGCGTGAAACCGTGGCCTTGCTGAAGCGGGCCGATCTGGCCCCATTGGATGTAACAGGGTACGGCACTTTGCAGGAGCGTCTTGATGATGGCCACGACATCAATCAGGAAGAACGCGATTTGATGCAGCAGGCTTTGGATGAAAATTCGGTTGTGGTGTACCAACTGACACCGTTTTACGATTAATCTACGTGTTTTATAGTCTGACAATTTGTCATATGCGTGTCATACGGTAATCATACGCGGATCATACTAGGGGTTTACGACTGATGCTGACCATATTTTTTGATCTTGACGGTACCTTATTGGATAGCCAATCGGGCATCATTTCGTCTATCCAACACGCGATGATTTCGCTTGGTGCAGAAGAACCAACAGCGGATGAATTGCGCGGATTAATCGGAATGCCGTTGCCATATATCTTCTCGAACCTGCTTGGCGAGAGTGGCGATATTGGTAGTGCGGTTGATCTTTACCGCGATCATTACACCGAAGAGGCAATGTTTGACGCTATGCCTTACGAAGGCATCGGCGAGATGTTCGATGAGCTGACAACAATTGATGCGCGCTTGTTTATCGCCACATCGAAACCACAGGTTTACGCGCAGCAAATAGCAGAACATTTCGGTCTTTTGGAACCGGTTGAGCGTTTGTTCGGTTCGGAACTTGACGGCTCCAATTCCGACAAAACCGCTTTGTTGCAATTCGCATTGGATGAAATTGGCGAGGACCCAGCAAAGTGTATCATGGTCGGAGATCGGCAGATGGATATTTTTGGAGCCAAGAATAATGACATCCCGAATATAGGTGCGCTTTGGGGCTATGCAGATCACGGTGAGTTGCATATGGCCGAGGCTGACATGCTGGCAGGTGCCCCCGAAGAAATTCCCGAGATCGCATATGATCTGTTGGGAATAGAGACCTAAAGCCATGCGCGAATGTGACGTTCTGATCGTAGGCGCAGGCCCCGCAGGATTGTCCGTGGCATCGGCCTTATCCGATAAAACCAGTTGTATCATTGTTCATCAGGATGCCGAGATAGGCAAACCCGTGCGCAGCAGTGGTGGTAGTTTTTTAAGGGATGCAAAAACGCTCAGTGTTCCGGAAAAATACTACCAAGTTATTGATAAACTGTACTTTTATTCCGATCATGCGGAAGCGAAATTCGATATTAGAACCGATAAGATGGTGATCTTTGATATTACGGGCCTGTATCAATATCTAGCATCTTTGTCTGAAAGAAAAAATCGAGAACTTTTGTTGGCAACCAAATTTCTGAACACTGTAAAGCAATCGGATGGATCATATCTGTCTACTGTTAGATCAAAGATAAGTGGCGAAGAAACCATCCGATCGACTTTTATCATTGATGCGTCCGGCTGGCATTGCGCGGTTGTTCATGCGTTGGGGTTGCTGGCAAAACCCGAACGTTTGGGCATCGGTATTGAATACGAATTTATACAGGAAGATTATCCAAAAAATCGCGCGGTATTGTTTGTGGGTTCTCCCGTTTTGGCGGGCTATGGTTGGGTGTTTCCCACGCATTACAATAGGGTGCGACTAGGCGTCGGTGTGATCAAACCCGACAGGGATGATAATCCGCGTGTTGTGATGAACCGCTTGCTGGACAGTGGTTTTCTAGACCGGATGGGTGTGCGCGTGCCTGAAGAATACGAGGTGAACTCCGGGATAGTTCCCACAATTGCGTTTGATCGAAAACTGATTTTCGACAACGTCATTCGCGTGGGTGACGCAGCCAATTGTGCCACCCCCATTGCAGGTGAAGGTATTCGCATTGCGATTGAACAGGGACGACTGTTGGGGGCGGCCTTGTCGAAAACTATCGCGCAGGGAAACCCGTGCCATTTGTACGCTTTTGAAAAGGCTTACGGGTCTAAATATGCGCGAGACTATAAGATCGGGTTTTGGGCCAACCAACGCATAACCAATTACGGGCCAGAGGATTGGGACAAATCGGTCAATCGCATCGGTAAATTTTCGGAATCCCAAGTGACAGAACTATTACGTAACCGTTTTGATTTTCGAAATTTGTTTCGAACCGCTTTGTTGCATCTGAAAAGAAAACTACAGGGCATGTAAAATGGGACGGCCAAATTTAGCCGCCCCGAAGTATTTAAACGTCGAATTCCAGCGGTTGAACGGATGCGAACAAACCTGTTTCATTAAGCTTACCCAAAACCGTATTATTGGGGGCTTCGTCGAGATACAAAAGTGCGATGGCATCTGCCCCTTCTTCATTACGGCCCAGAGTAAAGTTGGCGATGTTGACACCGTTTTCACCCAATGTTTGCCCCAAAGTTCCGATGATACCGGGCACGTCTTTGTTGGTTGTATACAACATATGACGGCCAATATCGGCGTCGATATTTATCCCCTTGATCTGAATAAAGCGGGGTTTTCCATCGGAAAAAACCGTACCTGCAATAGTACGCTCACGTTTGGCGGTTTTCACGGTCAGTTTGATGTAGCTGTCAAAGACACCTGATTTTTCTTGTGTCGTGCTGGAAATTTTTATGCCTCTGTCTGCTGCCATCACTGGGGCCGACACCATATTCACATCCGGATTATGCGCTTTCATCACACCGGCAACGGCGGCAGAACCCAAAGCTTTGGTGTTCATTTCCGAAACTTTGCCGTCATAAGTGATGTTGATCGCCTGAATAGGCTCATCTGTCAGCTGACCGACAAAAGCCCCAAGGTGGCCTGCAAGTTTCACAAATGGCCCAAGTATGGGGGCTTCTTCGGCAGTAATAGAAGGCATGTTGATCGCATTGGAAACGGCTCCGTTGTTCAGATAATCCGAAAGTTGTTCGGCCACTTGAATAGCAACGTTTTCCTGTGCTTCAGAAGTGGCAGCACCTAAATGCGGAGTGCAGACAACGTTGTGTAAGTTGAACAATGGGCTGTCGGTGGCAGGCTCGGTTTCAAAGACGTCAAATGCCGCACCTGCAACATGGCCGGATTTCAATGCCTCGGCTAATGCCGCTTCATCAACCAGACCGCCGCGGGCACAGTTTATGATACGTACGCCCGGTTTCATTTTGGCAATAGTGTCTTTTGAAATCATCCCTGCCGTTTGATCCGTTTTAGGAACGTGAAGTGTAATGAAATCGGCTTTGGCCAGTAAGTCATCCAGCTCAACCTTGGTGACACCCATGGTTTTTGCACGCTCTTCTGACAAGTAAGGGTCATAAGCCACAACTTTCATTTTCAACCCCAATGCTCGTGAGGCAACGATAGAGCCGATATTGCCGGAACCAATCAGGCCAAGAGTTTTGTTGGTCAGCTCAACTCCCATGAACTTGGACTTCTCCCATTTACCGGCATGCGTAGAGGCCGAGGCTTCGGGGATTTGGCGTGCCACGGCGAACATCATCGCAATGGCGTGTTCGGCGGTGGTGATCGAGTTGCCAAACGGTGTGTTCATCACAATCACACCTTTTTTGCTGGCCGCTTTTAGATCGACATTGTCCACACCAATGCCTGCGCGACCAATGGCTTTCAAGTTATCGGCAGCAGCCAGAAGTTTTTCCGTCACCTTGGTGGCCGAGCGAATGGCAAGCCCGTCATACTTGCCAATTTTGGCAAGTAGGGCATCTTTGTCTTTGCCCAGATCGGGTTCGAAATCTACGTCAATGCCGTTGTCGCGAAAGATTTGAACGGCGGTTTCAGACAATTTGTCGGATACAAGTACTTTAGGCATTTAAGCCTCCTTTAAAAGAATGGGTCAGCTGGCCTTGTGCGGCCAGCGGGAATTACAACGTTGCCAATTGGGTTTCAAAAGCCCAATTCAGCCACGGGGTCAGTGCAACCAGATCAGCCTGTTCAACAGTGCCGCCAGTCCAGATGCGTAGACCCGCAGGGGCATCGCGGTAGGAACCGATATCGTAGGCCACAGCCTCTTGTTCCAGTAATTTGGTTATGCCTTTAGCAAATGCAGCTTGAGCACCAACATCCAGGACCACTACGCGCGGGTCTGTAATCTTCAGGCAAACGGATGTGTTTGACCGTGTTGACGGGTCTTCGGCTAGAAAATCAATCCAGTCATTTGCTGCTACAAAATCCGCCAGCACGCCCATGTTCGCGTCAGCCTTAGCGATCAAGCCATCTTTGCCGCCTTGGGATTTGGCCCAATCCAGCGCGAACAGATAATCTTCAACTGCCAACATAGAAGGCGTATTGATCGTTGCACCTATAAAGATACCCTCGATCAATTTGCCACCTTTTGTCAGGCGAAAGATTTTTGGTAATGGCCACGTTGGGGTGTAGCTTTCCAAGCGCTCTACCGCATTTGGGCTAAGAACCAACATACCGTGGGCCGCTTCACCGCCCAGCACTTTTTGCCAACTGAATGTTGTAACATCCAGCTTGTCCCATGCAAGGTCTTGCGCAAAAGCCGCAGAGGTTGCGTCACAAATGGTCAGGCCCGTGCGGTTTGCAGGTATAAAATCACCGTTTGGAACACAAACGCCCGATGTGGTGCCATTCCACGTGAAGATAACATCATTGTCAAAATTCACTGCAGCCAGATCCGGTAGTTGGCCGTAGTCCGCATGATGGTGGTTTACGTTCTGAAGTTTCAGCTGTTTTACAACGTCTGTCACCCATCCTGCGCCGAAGCTTTCCCAAGAAAGCATATCAACGCCGCGTGCGCCCAATAGCGACCATAACGCCATTTCAACAGCACCTGTATCGGATGCAGGCACGATACCGACCCTGTAATCGGCGGGGATGTTCAGCACGTCGCGTGTGGTTTCGATGGCGGCCAGTAGTTTATCTTTGCCAATGGCGGCACGATGTGATCTGCCTAGGGCGGCATCAGACAGCGCATCCAACGTCCATGTGGACGGTTTGGTACAGGGGCCGGAAGAGAATTGGGGATTGTTCGGACGAATGTCCGGTAGTAGTCGTGTCATAGTTTAGTATCCTTACAGATAATTGCCCTTCGTTGGGGAAGGGTGTCCCAAGAGGACATCTATAAAAACCCCTTAAAAATATCAACACTTAAAGGGACTTGCGACAATGTGCCCTGCAGGATCAAGCAGAACGTTGCAAGAACGTGCAACAAAGATTGGCACAAAACTGACACAAGAGGTTCTGCGTCTGTTCCAAAAAGAAACGCCGCGTCTGCGCAAACAGACAACGGCGATTCAATAGGAAAGAATACAGGGAAGCATTCCAGTAAAGCTTACACTCCACATGTAAATTTATCAAGCTTGTTATTCTGTTGGAATAGCGAGAGCAACTCTGCGGAATTGCTCGAACATTGGATTTCAAGCCGTGGGCATAACTTCGGTTACGACGCGGAGGTTATTGAGCAATGAACGGGATTCAACTTTTGAACGAGACAACAGAACCAAAGGATTTAATTCCTTTCTCTGACAAACTAGAACGCAAACTAAGCCCACTAGGCGCGTCTAACCTTCTTTGTGTAGCAATACGCACAGCACCGCCAGAAGCGGCTTGCACGTTAATGAACGGCGCATTGAATGACCTATCAGCCGGGCAACCACGTGCAGCTCTATTAAGCTACGCGGATGAAGCGCGATTCTGGACAAATCTCGCACCCCTAGAAGAACGCAAGGTTTATATGGCTGCCATTTGGCAATCGCTTTCAACTTCAGAGCAATCTGCATTCTGGAGCTTCACATCACAGCGCGGGGTTGCCGCATGAGTTACGAGCAAACATTTGCACAGACTGCCCCTGACCAGTTTCGTCTTAACACTTTTTCAGCGGCTGAATTGCAGGGCATGGTGTTTCCACCAATCAGGTGGATTGTGCCGGACATCCTCCCGGAGGGTTTATCGCTTCTTTGTGGCAAACCTAAACTTGGCAAATCATGGATGGCTTTAGATTTGGCATTCGCAGTGGCAGAGGGCGACAACTGCCTAGGATCGACATGTGAGCAGGGGGCGGTTCTATATCTTGCCCTTGAAGACAATCGCCGTCGCTTACAAGACAGGCTTCGCAAAATCAAACCGAGCGAACAATGGCCTTCAAATTTATCATTAATCAATGAGGCTCCGAGGATCGGGGCAGGTGGGTTGCGCTGCATTGAAAACTGGATCGCAACACAACAAAACCCGCGCCTAATCATAGTGGACACGCTGGCAACCGTACGGCCACCAAGGGGCTGCGGTCAAACCGATTATGCCTCTGACTATGGTGCATTACGCGGGCTTCACCAGATAGCCTCTGAACGGCGTGTAGGCATTGTTGTGGTTCACCATGTCAGAAAGACAGAGGGTGATGATCCATTCGATACTGTTTCAGGTTCCACCGGGATAACCGGGGCAGCAGATGCAACTTTAATCCTAACCAAGAGGTCAGAAGATGGCGGTGTGGTTCTTTATGGACGTGGCCGCGATTTGCAGGAGTTTGAAAAGGGTGTTGAG
>JAJFHY010000178.1 GCA_021775375.1 Amylibacter sp.
TTATGCAGTACAAAAGGCTTGGTCGAGGTTGGGTTTAACCCATAACACAAGCTATTACACTTTACATAAATGGGTTTCTTAAGTTTCTGGTTATAGGCGTTTCCACCCTATCAATACTTAGTTGGATTTGCATTCAGCCGATTTTGCAAGAGAAATAGTAATTCATCTAAATCACTGAAATCCAAATTTTTCTTTGGTCGTTTCGATAAATGATGCAACAGTTTTAACTCCTGCGCGCTCTCTTTCTAACAATAGATCTATAACTTTATTTTGTGTTTCCTTTGCATGTGCTATGTCATCTAGCCCATATGCCACTCCAAATTTTGCAAGATCGTGGTTTGCTATCCAATCTTCACGGGATTTGTACATTCCAGGGATTACAATGCTTGTACATCCACATACTGCTGCATATTGTGAATACATCGTTGCTTCGTCATATGAATAGAAGACTTCGCACCGATTAAAAATTTCGGCGATTTCCTTATGGCTCTTTCCATCAATTTTTATTGAATCATCCAAATCATGGACCAATTGTTTTTCTTTGCCTTTTCTCACAATGTAGCAACTGCCTTTGCGATTTGGTCGTTTATGATTTTTATAGCAAGGGTTAACCTTCCACAGAAATAGATCCTGTGCCCCGCCAGTTATTTCAATATCTTCACATAGCTCATCGACTTTAAAAAACATCTCATCCTTCCCAAACTCAAACGGATGCATGACCCCTGGCTTGTATAATAGCCAGCGAACAACATTTTTAACATTTAGCGGATTACCTTTTACAATTTCGGGATAAACAACAATTGTATTATCATTCAGGTCTTTTTTTTCAGCTATTGCGGTATTCAGGTCGGGCGATAATTTAAAGCTTTTATCGGGCTCTTTTTTAACATTCAAATACCGTTTGAATTTGCTCATGCGTATCGGTTGCATAGGCCACAAAAGCGCGCGTTCGCCCATATTGTTCAGATTGTGCACCAATTGGTGCAAAAAAATACAACCGCCATTATTGGCGTTGTAAGAAGGTGCATAAACAATATATGTCGGCTTTTTTGGGGAAGTTGATTTCAATTATAAATCTCGCATTCTAACGGTTTCTTTATTCTGTAGGTCCAAAATATTGTTTTGAAAGAGGCTTTAAACCGGCATTAATTTGATTGCAATGTTTGAGATGCAAACATTCAATCCAGCAAACCAGTAAGATACTGACCATAGCTGTTTTTGCTGTATTTCTCCGCTGCATTTTGAAGCATTGCTTTCGATATCCAACCTTGTTTATACGCAATTTCTTCGGGGCAACCGGATTGCATGCCTTGCCGTTTTTCCAATGTACGCACAAAATTACCTGCGTCTAATAGCGACTCGTGAGTGCCTGTATCAAGCCATGCATAGCCGCGGCCCATTAGTTCGACATTCAGTAATCCATCAGACAGATAACTGTCCAGAAGCGAGGTGATTTCCAACTCGCCACGTGCGGACGGCGTAACTTTTCGCGCGCGTTCCGGTGCGCTTTCATCCACAAAGTACAGTCCGGTTACAGCATAGTTCGATGCGGGTTTTTGTGGTTTTTCGATAATAGATTTTACCTGCCCATCGTTATTGAACTCAACAACTCCGTAACGTTCAGGATCTGAAACATGATAGCCGAATACTGTTGACCCAACAGTTTGGTTATCAGCGGTTTTCATTAACTCAGGCAAACCGTGCCCATAGAAAATATTGTCACCCAATACCATTGCTGATGGCGCACCATCCAAAAATGCTTCCGCCAGGATAAATGCTTGTGCCAAGCCATCCGGGGACGGCTGCTCAATATACGTCAGTTCAAGACCCCATTGAGAACCGTCCCCCAATAGGCGTTTAAACTGTTCGTGATCGTGGGGCGTAGTTATAACTGCAATCTCTTTGATGCCGGAAAGCATCAACGATGTAAGCGGGTAATAGACCATTGGCTTGTCATATATTGGCAGTAATTGCTTTGATATCGCTATTGTAACTGGGTACAATCTAGTGCCGGACCCACCGGCCAGCAAAATGCCTTTGCGCTTATTCATCGTATTATTCCTTGAAATCGGGCTTCCGAATTTAATGCATTAAACAGCACTCTATATCCTATTTTTTTCTAATATCAATTAGGTCGCATAAAAACCGGCTTCGATAGGAACTTATCTCGCCTGAAAAAATAATAAACTAAAAGCAAGAAAACTTGTGGATGACAGGTACCTGAAACTATGGTTGACTACCGACTCTGCAGGATCGCTCTATCGGTTTCACCGAAGGAAGCTGATCCGATTAAATTTTAAAGGGAGAATACAATGAAAAAATCGTTATTTGCATCATTGGGTTTGGTAGCCATGCTGATGGCAACATCGGTTCAAGCCAAGACGCTGGTATATTGCTCAGAAGGGTCGCCAGAAGGCTTTGATCCGGCGCTATATACTGCTGGCACAACTTTTGACGCCTCATCAAAAACCATTTACAGCCGCTTGGCTGAATTTGAAAACGGCACAACAAATGTCATCCCCGGAATGGCCGAAAGCTGGAGCAGTTCAGCCGATGGTCTGGAATATACTTTTAAACTACGCCCGGGTGTGAAGTTCCACACAACAGACTATTTCACGCCAACGCGCGATATGAATGCTGACGACATTATATTTAGTTTTGATCGCCAAATGAACGAAGACAACCCGTACTTCCAATATGTTGACGGTGCAGCATGGGAATATTTCAATGGTATGGATATGCCCAGCCTGATCAAAGAAATCGTCAAGGTTGACGATATGACAGTTATGTTTGTGCTGAATAAACCTGAATCGCCTACTGTAGCCAATCTGGCAATGGATTTTGCATCTATCTTTTCCAAGGAATATGCAGATCAGTTGGCAGCATCGGGCAATATGGGTGATTTGAACCAGAAACCTATTGGAACCGGACCATTTCAATTCGTAGCTTACCAAAAAGATGCTGTGATCCGTTACAAAGCGAACCCTAGTTTTTATGCGGGTAAGCCAGCGATTGATGATTTGATCTTTGCTATCACGACGGACAATTCTGTTCGCATTCAAAAGCTAAAAGCGAATGAATGTCAGGTGGCACCCTATCCGAACCCTGCGGACATTGCCGGGTTGCAAGCGGATTCAAATCTGAACGTTATGTCTGCTGAAGGTTTGAACGTGGGCTATCTGGCCTATAACACCAAAGTCGCACCATTCGACAATGTGAATGTGCGTAAAGCTTTGAACAAAGCGATCAACAAGCAGGCTATTTTAGACGCTGTCTTTAATGGCGCGGGTGTTGCCGCTACCAATCCGATCCCGCCAACCATGTGGTCGTATAATAAATCGATAAAGGATGATAGCTACGATCCCGTCGCATCTAAAAAGATGCTGGAAGACGCAGGTGTAACAGATCTTACGATGAAAATCTGGGCAATGCCTGTTGCACGTCCATATAACCCGAATGCACGACGTATGGCTGAATTGATCCAAGCGGATTTTGCAGCTGTTGGCGTGACTGCCGAAGTGACGTCTTATGAGTGGGGCGAATATCTGAAGCTGTCAAAAGCCGAAGACCGTGATGGTGCTGTTCTGCTGGGTTGGACAGGTGATAACGGCGATCCCGATAACTTCCTTGCAGTTTTGCTAAGCTGTTCGGGTGTAGGCGGATCAAACCGCGCGCAATGGTGTAACAAAGAGTTTGATGATTTGACCAATAAGGCCAAGCAAAGCTCAGACGCAGCTGAACGCACAGAGCTTTATGAAGAAGCACAAGTTGTGTTTAAACGTGAAGCGCCTTGGGCTACGATTGCACACTCTGTCGTATTTATGCCGATGTCGAATAAAGTCACCGGATATAAGATGGATCCATTAGGTGGACACCGCTTTGAAGGCGTTGATATCGCTGAATAAATAAGAATGAACTGGGCGGATTTTACTGCCCAGTTCCCTATTATGGTGAAATTTATTCCCATGGCTGACCCCAGATTAGATGCGCTCTACAAAGTTGCCCGAGACAATGATCTTGACGCGGTTGCTTTTGTACCGGGGCCGAATTTTAAAAATATTTTCGCGCGTGACTTTCACCTGATGGAACGGCCATTGCTGGTGATTGTTCCCAAGGATGGAACACCGGTTGCCATTGTGCCAAATCTGGAAATGACATCGTTTGGTGCGTTGGATTTTCCGGGAGCGATCTTTGATTGGCGTGACGAGGATGGTTATAAGTCTGCATTTACTGCAGCGGCAAATGTTTTACCACAATTGGCGAATGCAAAGCGATTTGGATTGGAAGCGCAACGCATGCGTGCCTTTGAACAAATGGCTTTGGCTAATGTCTTTCCACAAGCTGAATTTGTTGATGCACATGCGGAAATATCCAATATTAGGCTTATCAAAACTGCAGACGAGATTGCACTGCTGAAAAAAGCTATTCAGATTTCCGAAGCGGCATTGGAAGCTACTTTGCAAGAAGTTACCGTTGGCCAAACCGAAAAACAAATTGAGGGCATTTTAGTGCGCCATATGTTTGCGCTGGGGGCAGACGGGCTTTCATTTGATCCAATTGTTGCGGCAGGTGACAATGCTGCCCAACCACATGCAACAGCGCGCGCGGATTATACGATCAAAAGCGGTGATGCATTGTTGATTGATTTCGGCGCAAGTTGGATGGGATATAATGCCGATATAACCCGCACGTTTTTTGTTGGTGAAGTATCGGATTATGACCGTGCCTTTTACAACACGGTATTAGCAGCAAATACACGTGGCAAAAACGTTAGTCGTGCAGGCGTGACAGCCCATGATGTGGATGATGCAGTGCAAGTGGTTTTGGAAAGATCACAGTTTGCGCAATTTATACGCCATAAGACCGGACACGGGCTTGGGCTGGATGTACATGAAGCGCCGCAGATTATGCGCGGTAACAAACATGTCTTGCAAGCAGGCGTTGTCTTTACCATTGAGCCCGGTCTCTACCGTGAGGGCGAATGCGGTGTGCGTATAGAGGATGATGTGGTAGTAACAAATGATAGGATCGAATGTCTGACAACGTTTGATCGTGAACTCAGGATAGTGGGATAATATGCTTGGATTTATACTGAAACGCATAGCACTGTTGATCCCGACATTATTGGGTATCACTATTGTTTCCTTTGGATTTGTACGTGTGTTGCCTGGTGACCCGGTTTTACTGATGGCAGGTGAACGGGGCATAAAACCCGAAAGATATCAAAAGCTGATGGAACAATTCGGTTATGACAGACCTATATGGGAACAGTACTTTGATTATTTAAATCAATTATTGCACGGCAATTTAGGTAATTCGCTGGTTACCAAACAACCCGTGATTACTGAGTTTTTTACCCTGTTTCCAGCCACAGTCGAGTTGTCGATATGTGCGCTAATAATCGCGGTCAGTATTGGCATTCCGGCCGGTATAATAGCTGCTAGCAAACGTGGATCGTTCTGGGATCAATCATTGATGGGGACAGCCCTTGTAGGCTACTCCATGCCGATTTTCTGGTGGGGCTTATTGCTGATTATCGTGTTTTCCGGCTGGTTGCAGTGGACGCCGGTTTCGGGACGCATTTCGCTGCTTTACTTCTTTCCCGATGTAACGGGTTTTATGCTAATCGACAGCCTTTTGTCAGGGCAAAAAGGCGCATTCACCTCGGCGCTTAGCCACTTGGTTTTACCGTCAATTGTGTTGGCAACAATTCCATTGGCGGTTATTGCGCGCCAAACACGCTCTGCGATGTTGGAGGTTCTGGGTGAAGATTATGTGCGTACCGCGCGTGCCAAAGGCCTGTCGCCAGCCCGCGTTGTGGGGGTTCATGCATTACGCAATGCGATGATCCCTGTTATCACTGTGATCGGGCTTAGTGTTGGGACATTGTTGGCAGGGGCCATTTTGACGGAAACGATTTTCAGCTGGCCGGGTATCGGCAAATGGATGGTCGACAGTATTTCACGGCGTGATTACCCGGTTGTACAAAGCGGGTTGTTGATGATTGCCATCGTTGTGATGGTCGTCAACCTGTTGGTTGATATGACTTACGGTTTGATCAATCCACGAATTCGGCATGATTAGGGACATGAAATGACAGATATAACAAACAGCCCTTCTGCACTTGATGTGAAACGCCAGATGCGCCGCCAGATGTTGGCGGATTTCTGGTTTTACTTTTCAGAAAATCGGGGTGCCGTAATTGGCCTATGGGTTTTTATTGCGCTGGTTACGCTTGCCGTTTTTGCACCTGTTTTTGCACCGCACGGAGCAACCCAACAATATCGTGATGCCTTGTTAGTACCGCCTGTTTGGCAAGATGGCGGTCAATGGAAATTCTTGTTGGGTACTGATGCGGTGGGGCGCGATATGTTGTCCCGCCTTATCTATGGCGCCAGATTTTCACTGTTTATTGGCGTTGTAGTTGTGGGTATTGCCGCGACAACTGGCGTTTCTGTTGGCCTGATAGCGGGTTATTACCGCGGTGCTGTTGATACAGTCATAATGCGTATTATGGATATTATACTAGCCTTCCCTTCATTGTTGCTTGCTTTGGTCATGGTTGCCATATTGGGCCCGGGCCTATTAAACGCGATGATCGCCATAGCAATCGTTTTGCAACCGCATTTCGTCCGCCTGACACGGGCCTCTGTGCTGAATGAGCGCGGCAAGGATTATGTAACATCTGCCCGTGTTGCGGGGGCTTCGCCGTTTTACCTGATGACACGCACCATATTACCGAACTGTTTGGGACCGGTAACAGTGCAGGCAACCTTATCGTTTTCCAATGCAATCCTTGATGCGGCAGCACTTGGGTTTCTGGGCATGGGGGCACAGCCACCCACGCCCGAATGGGGCACAATGCTGGCTGAAGCACGCGAGTTTATTCTGCGCGCATGGTGGGTTGTGACATTCCCCGGTCTTGCGATTTTGATCACCGTTTTGGCGGTTAATCTGGTAGGCGACGGCTTGCGTGATGCGCTTGATCCAAAAATGAAAAGGTCATGAGTATGCTTTTGGACATCCGTAACCTATCCGTTGATTTCCAAACTGCAGGCGGATTGTTTAGGGCCGTGGATAGCGTTGATATTCAATGCGACCGCGGTAAGATTTTGTCGATTGTTGGCGAAAGCGGATCAGGTAAATCTGTGGCTATGCTCGCATTAATGGGCTTGCTGCCTTGGTCCGCGAAAATTTCCGCTGACCAGATGGTCTTTGACGGACATGATTTGCTAAGCATTGATAAAAGTGAACGACGCAAGATTATAGGCAAGGACCTGTCGATGATCTTTCAAGAACCAATGTCCAGCCTGAACCCCTGTTTTACAGTGGGGTTTCAGTTAGGCGAAACATTACGTTTGCACCTTGGAATGGATCGTAAAGAACGACGCAAACGCTCCATTGAATTACTTGAACAGGTGGGAATACCTGCCCCCGAAACGCGCTTGTCTGCATTCCCGCATCAATTATCGGGTGGTATGAGCCAACGTGTGATGATCGCTATGGCCCTGTCGGGAAATCCCAAATTGCTGATCGCGGATGAACCCACGACCGCACTTGACGTGACCATTCAGGCGCAAATACTTGACCTGCTGACAAACCTGCAACGTGAAAATAATATGGCACTGATCCTGATCACCCATGACATGGGTGTGGTTGCCGAAACCGCAGAACAAGTGCAGGTGCAATATGCCGGGCAAAAAGTAGAAGAGCAGCATGTAAACGGCCTGTTTAACGAGCCGCACCACCCTTATACTGCGGCCTTGTTAGCAGCGTTGCCGGAACGGGCAGTGGGGCGAAAATTGCCATCAATTCCGGGTGTTGTCCCGGGTCAGTTTGATCGTCCGCCTGCATGTTTGTTCGCGCCCAGGTGTACGTTTAAACAGGATGATTGTGACCGATCCGTATCCCGGCAGGACGCATCCTTGGGCTTTGCTTTGTGTAATCATCCCATTGTCAGGAACGCGCAATGAACCAACCGATTTTAAGTGCCACAGATCTAACGCGCTACTATGAAGTCGACAAAGGACTTTTGAAAAAGCCGGACTTGGTAAAAGCAATGGATGGGGCCAGTTTTACATTGCACGCCGGTAAAACGCTGGCTGTTGTGGGCGAAAGCGGGTGCGGGAAGTCCACGTTGGCGCGTGTTGTGTCAATGATCGAAACGCCGACTAGCGGCACGTTGTTGATTGATGGGCAGCCCTCTGAAATTGGCAATGCAGAAAACCGCAAAACTGTGCAGATCGTATTTCAAGACCCGTATGGTTCTTTAAACCCACGCCATAAGGTTGGCTATATTCTGGAAGAGCCACTCATATTGAATACGGATATGGACGGGGGTTCGCGGCGCAAACTAGCCGAAGAAACAATGGAACGCGTTGGGCTTCGCCCTGAACACTATGAACGCTACCCGCATATGTTTTCGGGCGGCCAACGCCAACGTATCGCAATTGCACGGGCCTTGATGCTAAAACCGCGTGTGATTGTTTTGGACGAACCTGTGTCGGCGCTTGATTTGTCTATTCAGGCGCAGGTATTGAACATTCTGGCCGAATTGCAATCGGATCTTGGGCTTGCATATCTGTTCATCAGCCACGACCTGTCTGTGGTCAAACATATCGCGGATGACGTGATGGTGATGTACTTGGGGAAAGTTGTCGAAGCCGGGCCGGCTGAAGTTGTTTTCAAAAAACCAAGGCACCCCTATACAGAAGCTTTGCTTTCTGCCACGCCGATTGCAGACCCTGGTCACAAAAAAGAGCGTATAATGTTGACGGGAGAGTTGCCGTCGCCAATGAACCCGCCTGATGGTTGCTATTTTAGCCCCAGATGCCAATTCGCCGATGATACTTGCAAAGCGACTGCACCTGATCTGGAACAGGCGGGCAGGGTGCAAGTTGCATGTTATCATCGCCGTTAACCGACGTAATCAGCAAATATATTAAATGGCTGTGATGGATATGTATATGTTATTTCAACGGCGCTGGTGCACTGTCAACAAAACTTTGCCGCGTCTGTAGCCTGTCCACAATATCGGCAATTTTCGTGCGATTGCGCCATTCTATAGGATGTCTGGAATCTGACCAAAGCAATATGCATGCCAATGCATAATCACAGACATTAGGCTCATCACCGGTTAACCATGTTTCTGCCCGCTCTTCTATCCAGTCAAGGCATCTTTGCACGCGCTCAAAGTGCCGCTCGCTCGGATTAAAGCCAAGTTTATTTTCGCCAACCTGTTCTAATCCGGCTCTTGCTTGTTGTGTCGCCAGAACCAAAAAATTCCCCATGCCCAATATAACCGTAAGCAATTGGCGGTCTGCAAGCGGGTCTAGATAGGGCGCGGTTGTTTCGACGGTCATCGCCCAAAGCTGTTCCACAATTTGTGATGTTGGAAAAATTGTTTCACCAACAGTTTCCAGCACCGGCACTTGACCCATCGGATTTATTGCAAAGAAATCATCCGGCAAAGGAAAGGGGACGATTTCTTTTTGAACAGGGACTTGCCATTCATCTATAAGTATTCGGCACAGCCGCGCGAATGGCGAGCCATCAATAAAATATAGTTTCGCGTGATTTAGTTTATCCATCTGTCAAATCCGAAAAAAGTTCCAAGAATCGCCCCTTTACCTCTTTAGGAGCATGTGGCCGAAGTGTGCGCTTTGGCAAGTCTGATAACACCGGTTT
>JAJFHY010000179.1 GCA_021775375.1 Amylibacter sp.
CTGAACCGTATTCTAGCGGGCTTTATCCCGAAAGCAGGGCGTTTGACACTGACCCCGATGCTGACACCAAATGGCAAGCTTTACGGCGATTTGACAGTGGCCTGTTTGGGGGATGATCACTTTATGCTGTTCGGATCGGGGGCCATGCAAGAGGCGCACAGACGTTGGTTTGAGCAGGATTTACCCGATGATGTGAGCTATCAAAACGTATCGGATGATTGGCACGGGGTGGCTATCTCAGGGCCAAAATCCCGCGCATTGCTGGCGCGGATTACCCGTGATGATGTCAGCGGAGATACGTTTAAATTTCGCGATCTGCGCCAGACCTATGTCGGCGGTGTGCCGGTGATTTTGAACCGCATCAGTTTTTCGGGCGAGTTGGGCTATGAGATATATTGCCGCCCGCATTATCTGATCAAACTGGCCGAAGCGATTGAAGAAGCGGGGGCTGATCTGGATTATCGCTGGTACGGCGCACGGGCCTTGATGTCGATGCGTTTGGAAAAAGCCTGGGGCGTTTGGACACTGGATTACCGTCCTGATTTCTCGGCGGCGCAATCGGGTATGGATGTGTTCATCAACTGGAAGAAAGACTTTGTCGGCAAAGCTGCGGCTGAGGCGGAAAAAGCCAGCGGCCCTGACAAAAGATTGGTCACGATGGTCATTGATGTGGACGGTATCGATGTCAGCAATGATGAAGCTATTCTGGTGGATGGGGTGGCCGTGGGATATGTGTCTTCGGGTGGCTATGCGCATCATGTGAAAAAATCGGTTGCGATGGGCTATGTCGGGGCGGCACATGCGGCAGCCGGTACGCGGGTTCAGGTGGAAATTCTGGGGCAGTTCTATGACGCTGAAATTCAGGGCACTGCGCTTTATGATGCGAATGGGGCCAATATGCGGGCTTAATCGGAATAGGCTGACTTGTCGCCCATCAAATACCGTGGCCCGCTACCCTTGTGGCGGGCTTCATCATTTGGATTGTAAAGCTTGCATTTTTGCAAGGATAAACAGCCGCAACCAATACAACCGTCCAGATTGTCGCGCAGTTCCGTCAGGGTTTCAATCCGTGCATCCAGCTCTGCGCGAAACTTAACCGCAATCCGCCCCCAGTCAGCTTTGTTGGGGGTGCGCCCATTTGGTAGGCTGCTAAGCTGCTCTGCGATACGCTCTATGCTAAAGCCAAATTGTTGGGCGATGCGCACAAAACTTAAACGCCGAATATCGGCACGGCGAAATTGCCGCTGCCCGCCTGCGTTACGGTCGGGGTAGATCAAGCCTTGGGTTTCGTAATAGCGGATGGCCGATATTGCAATTCCTGTGCGCAGCGATAGCTGGCCGATTGTTAAAGCATCAGTAGGGCGCATTGGTGGGGGCTCCTTTGAAAAAATAATAGCTTGACCTAAAGTTAGGTTTAGCAATTACAACTAGGGAATCAAGTGGAAATCAAAACCTATTATGAAAAGGAAAAACTATGAGCCAAGCTACGTTAGAACATCTAAATGTTACGGTTAGTGACCCAAAAATAACTGCGGATACACTTTGCGCTATTTTTGACTGGCACGTCAGATGGAAAGGTGACGCTAAAGATGGTGGCACGACTTATCATGTTGGCGGAACAGATAGTTATATCGCTGTATACTCAAAAGGTGGAGATATGAAATCCGGTGGCAGCTATGACACACCGGGTGCAATGAACCATATCGGTGTTGTTGTTGATGATATTGATGCAACAGAACAACGGGTTAAAGACGCAGGTCTTGAGCCGCATTCCCATGCGGATTATGAACCCGGTAAGCGATTTTATTTCCATGATCATGATGGGATCGAGATTGAAGTGATCAGCTATCCTGCCTAATCCGTATCCACAGTAATTGATTTAAGTTCCGCCTGCCAAGTTTTGCGAAGGGCGGAACCTTTTCCCGCGAAATGTTCAGTAAGTTCTGCACCCTCCACCGCCCTGTACAACCGGAAATGACTGAAATCCTTACGTAATTCGTTCCATGCAACCAGCATGGTGTTGTCAGCGTAATAGATCAATATATGTGGCCAGATGATGTGGTTGCTTCACTTAGCTTTCGCGCTGCGCGTTTTGAAGCCTTAAAAAGCTGTGCGCCACCAGTTTTTTCTCATATAAAAACACTGCTGTTGGCGTGCTGTCAGCAGAAATATACAGGGGCATGAGCTTACGGTTAATTTATTCGGTTGTCTCTAAGCAAAATATTTAGAGTTTTATTTTTTAACCGCAAATCCATCATGACGGGTTAAGCGAATTTACCTGTGTTGAACAAGCCCTACGAAACCAATGCCTTGCGATACTCCTCAACAGGTAATCCGCCAAAACCCCAGTCTTCCATGGCAACTTCCTGAATGACGACAAAGGTTGATGCGGGTGGCTTGTTCAATACGCGTTCTAGCAGGTCAGTTGTGCCTTTGATAAGCTCCGCCTTTTGCTCGGCAGATGGGCCGGTACCGTTTGGGCCGCCTTCTTTGGTAACTTCGATTTTTATGTATGGCATTTATTGCTCCTGTTGTTTGGGTATGTATGTGAAAACTTTGGACATAATGCGCCACCCAAGGTGATCGTATGTCAGGGTCAGAAAATCCAGATATTCACGGCCGAACATGGTCATTGTCAGTTTGGCGAACGCCATGCGCGACCCGCCAAGGTCGATCGACAATATATTCTCGGCGCGGCTTTCACCAACGCTTGCGGGCGAAGTACGCTGATCAATAATGGTGAAATATTCTTGCATGGAATGGTTCATGTATTCACCATCATGTGTGTTCACATACCGTGCATCCGGGTGGAAAACATCTGATAGGATTTTACTGTCTGCATGATAGAGGCCTAAAAGATAGGCCTCTATCACTGAATTAACAGCAGCATAGTGATGCTGATCAGACATTATGCGGCCAAGCCTTCGGCTTTTAAAGCATTCTGTACCGATGGGCGTTCGGAAACACGTTTTGAATAAGCCACGATGTTCGGCCAGTTTTTCAAATCGATCCCGACAAAATTAGCCCAGTTGCACACGACAAACAAATACGCATCCGCGACCGAGAAAGTATCACCCAAAAGGTAGGCGGCTTTGTCTTTCAGAAGCGTGTTCACATAATCCAGTTTCTTCGCCACATTGCCTTTAGCTGTTTCTTTAGCTTCATCCGATGTGTTTGCTGCAAAAAGCGGGCTAAAAGCCTTGTGCAACTCTGTACTTGTGTAATTCAGGTGCTCTTGAAGGCGTGCGCGTTCAAGGGTTCCGGATACAGGTGCAAGATCTTTTTCAGGATGTTGGTCGGCTATGTACTGAAGAATAGACGCGCCTTCAGTCAGAACGTCACCAGAGTCCAATTGCAATGCCGGAACATAGCCCTTTGGATTGATAGTGCTGTAATCAACGCCTGATTTTGATTGGCCTGCTTCAAAGTCTACAGGGTCAATATCAAAATCGGCACCGACTTCGCGCAATGCAATATGCGATGCAAGAGAACAAGAGCCGGGTTTGATGAATAGTTTCATATGTTTTCCTTTCGTTGGAAATAGAGTCTTGGATGAGCATGTTGATAGAGGAAAATTTGATTAGATAATAATATTGAATATTCATAATAATGATCATAAAAATAGATCAACTATATGGTAATGGAAATAAGATGACATATGAACAGCTGGTCGTATTACACGCAATTGTCACCGAAGGAACATTTCGGGGTGCGGCAGAGCGGCTGAATAAATCGCAATCTGCCATCAGCCACATGCTTAAAAAACTTGAAGATGAGATTGATATAACGCTGTTGTCGCGCGCAGAATACCGCCCGAAACTGACATCGAAAGGACAGGTGTTTTACCGTCAGGCAATACGGGTTATGCAGCAAATGCAACAGCTTGGCAGTACTGCAAAATCCTTAAGTGCCAGCCAAGAGGCCGAGGTGTTTCTGGCAGTCACGGTCACCTATCCGATCAAGCCATTATTGAAGGTTATTAGGGATATCACAGCATTGTATCCTTCAACCCATATACGTCTGACGCGTGAAAGCATGGGCGGGTCGGTTAAGCGGTTATTGCGCAACGACGCGGATATGATCATCGCCACGCTGGATGGGGTGCCGATTGAACAGGTTGAAGCCGTGCCATTGTCGACGGTTATAATCAGTCCTGTGGCGCATCCTGATTTTGAACCGGCCCGCAGCAGCCATATGAAAACAATTGCCGAGATGCAAAGCTATGTGCAGGTTGTCGTGGCGGACAGCAGCAATGGCGAGTTCGAGCAAAGCAGGGGCCTATTGCCGGGTGGTTTACGCTGGACGGTTTCGGATGTTGCAACGAAAAAAGAAATCTTGCTGGCCAATATGGGTTGGGGCGGCTTTCCTGAGCATCTTATCGAAGATGAATTGAAAAATGGAACTTTGGTCAGGCTGAATGTGGAAGGCTACACACCGATACATTCACATCTGCACCAAATTCGCCGTCGTGACCGCGATGCAGGCATCGTGGCGCAAACGATTTGGGAACGCATGATGGTAGGTGAATAACCTTAATGCCCGCCGATGCGCCCCAGTTTGATGTCGTAATCCACGGCCAGGCGGTAGCTGGGATCGTCGTTGGTTTCGACCATCAACTGCCCTGCGCCGCGCAACAGGCGGTAGCAGTCTTTTGACAGATGGCGCAATTTCAGAACCTTGCCGGCCTGCACATATTTCGCGGCAACGGCTTCTATTGCCTGCAAGGCGGATTGGTCGACAACGCGAGATTGCGCGAAGTCCAAGATGACGGTGTCGGGGTCATTTTTGGGATCGAACATTTCTTGAAAATGTGTGGCAGAGCCAAAGAACAGCGGGCCTTCGATGTCATAAACCAATGCACCTTTTTCGGTGTGTGAAGGGCGCGGGCGGGCTTGAATTTGTGCTGCAGCATTCCATGCATAGACAAGCGCGGATGTGATGACGCCGACGACAACGGCAATGGCCAGGTCTTCGGCTACTGTGACGCCTGTGACCAGCAGGATCACAAGGGCGTCCGACATCGGTATGCGGCGCATGAGGCGTATCGAGTTCCAAGCGAATGTGCCGATCACCACCATGAACATCACACCGACTAGGGCGGCGAGCGGAATAAGCTCGATGATACCGCTGGCATAAAGAATGAAGATCAGCAGGAATATGGCGGCGGCTATACCGGACAAGCGGGTGCGACCACCTGAATTCACATTGATCATGGATTGCCCGATCATCGCACAACCGCCCATACCGCCGAAAAAGCCGGTGACAATATTGGCGCCGCCTTGGGCGATGCATTCTTTTGATGCGCCACCGCGCTGTCCGGTGATCTCACCCACAAGATTAAGCGTGAGCAGGCTTTCGATAAGACCGATGGCGGCAAGGATGACCGCGTAAGGAAAAATGATGCCCAAGGTTTCCAGATTGAACGGGACGGAGGGAATGGCAAATTGTGGCAAGCCGCCTTTGACAGAGGCTAAATCGCCGACGCGCGGGACCGGGATGTCTAACAGGATCACAGCCGCTGCAACCAGACCGATTGCTGCCAATGGAGCCGGCACCAGTTTGGTGATTTTCGGTGTGGCCCAGATTATCGCCATAGTGGCAACGACCAATCCAAGGGTCATGTATAAAGTTGGCCCTGTCATCCAGACATGTTGACCGGCAGCGTCCTTCACTTTGAACTGTTCCATTTGTGCCAGAAAAATCACAATCGCAAGCCCGTTCACAAACCCCAACATGACCGGATGCGGCACCATGCGGATGAATTTACCCAGCTTGAATATACCTGCAAAAACTTGAATAGCCCCCATTAGAACCACGGTGGCAAACAAATATTGCACGCCGTGCTGCGCCACCAATGCCACCATGACAACGGCCAACGCCCCTGTGGCCCCTGAAATCATCCCCGGACGGCCGCCGAAAATGGCAGTGATCAGACCCACGATAAAGGCAGCATAGAGTCCGACCAATGGTTGCACGCCTGCCACAAAAGAAAATGCAATAGCTTCAGGCACCAACGCAAGGGCAACAGTCAGACCCGATAGTATCTCTGTGCGTGACTGGCCTAGAGTTAGGGTGGTTTGCGTGCTGCCGGTACCTTCTTTACGAAGGTTGCGGGCAAAATCTGAGATGGTGGTGAAATTTGCCAAGGTGGTTCTTTCAGGATGGGAACGGACGTTTTGTCCCGCATCTAGAGAAGCTTGTGCTAATATGAAAGGGCTTAGTTTGGTGAAATACGCATTCGCGACAGGTTTGTGTCGTCTTTTGCGTGGACTTGGACTGTATATGAGGCAGGTTGCCTAAAAGGGAGATTATGTATGAAAGCAGCGGTATGTCGGGAATTCGGCCAGGATCTGGTGATAGAGGATGTCACATTGGCCCCAGTGGACGCAGGGCAGGTGCATGTGAAAATCGCTGCCTGCGCGATTTGCCATTCGGATATCATGTTTCAGTCGGGTGCATGGGGCGGGCATTTGCCGGCCGTGTATGGCCATGAAGCGGCCGGTACAGTTCTGTCGGTTGGCGCAGGGGTTGAGGGCGTTGAAGTAGGCGATGCGGTTTTGGTGACGTTGATCCGTTCATGCGGTACCTGTCCGACCTGTTCAAGTGGCCATCCGACGAATTGTGAAACGCCTTATGACCGCGTTGGCAACTCGCCTTTGCGCGGGATGAACGGAGAGATCCTGGAGCACGGTTTGGCAACGGCGGCATTTGCCGAGGAAGTTGTTGTCGATCAAAGTCAGGTGATTGGCTTGCCGGATGGTTTGGCAATGGATGCGGCCAGCCTGCTGGCGTGCGGTGCTATTACCGGCATCGGGGCTGTGACCAATGCGGCCGCTTTACCCAAAGGAGCCAGTGCAATTGTCATCGGTGCCGGCGGGGTCGGGCTGAACACCATTCAAGGTGCGGTTCTTGCAGGTGCGTCACATGTGATTGCGTTGGATGTGGCCGCTGATAAGCTTGAAGGTGCCAAAGAGTTTGGTGCCACGCATGTGGTGAACGCGCTGGATAAAGACACCGTGGATCAGGTGCGCAACATTTTAGGCGGGCGCGGTGCGGATTATGTTTTTGTAACCGTGGGGGTGGTTGCGGCCTATAAAGCGGCTTTGGATTATCTGGCACCTCGTGGTGAATTGGTTATGGTGGGCATGACGGCCAGCGGTCAGGAACTGGGAATAGAGCCGGTGAATATCGCAGGTATGAGCCAGGTTTTGCGTGGTACGAAAATGGGCGATACAGTATTGCCGCGTGATATTCCTGAATTGATCGAACATTATTTCGCCGGGCGGTTAAAGTTGGATGAGCTGATCTCGAACCGCTATGCGTTGGGCCAGATCAATGAGGCGATTGCAGACACTAAAGCGGGGCATTCACGGCGCAATGTAATAGTTTTCGAATAAATTAAAGGGGGGGCATTGAAGGCAGCAACGGTGTTTAGACGCCATTAAAATTACTAAACTAGTTTACTGGTTTAGTGAGCTTGACCAAATGCTTTGAAAGACACAAACTTGAGGGATGAAAAAGAGTTTTATGAAACTTACGGATCTGGAAATTTTCGTTGTTGGCAATCAACCGCCTAACTGGGGTGGGCGGTATTTTATTTTTGTCAAACTGACTACTGATAACGGCCTCACAGGCTACGGTGAAGTTTACGCCGCAGCCGTTGGGCCAAAAACTATGACGGCCGTAATCGAAGATGTTTTTGCGCGTCACATGGCAGGCGAAAATCCCGAAAATATTGAAATGATGTTCCGCCGCAGCTATTCCAGCGGGTTTACGCAACGGCCCGACCCGACCGTGATCGGGGCATTTTCCGGTCTGGAGATGGCTTGTTGGGATATTCTGGGCAAAGCACATAATCGGCCTGCCTATGCGCTTATGGGGGGGTTGATGAATGCGCAAATCCGCTCTTACACCTATCTTTATCCGCTCCCGCACCATGATGCTGTAACGTTTTGGACGTCACCCGATATGCAGGCGGAAACCGCGACAGAGATGGTCAAACTGGGATTTACCGCTGTGAAATTTGACCCGGCCGGGCCCTATACCGCACGTGGCGGCCATATGCCGGGGATGATGGATATTGACCTGAGCAAGCGCATGTGTGCTGCCATTCGCGGGGCCGTTGGTAACAAGGCGGATTTGTTGTTCGGCACCCACGGGCAGTTTTCCACCGGCGGCGCCATTAGGCTTGGCCGCGCGTTGGAACCATATGATCCGCTGTGGTTCGAAGAGCCCGTTCCGCCCGACAATGTGGCCGCAATGGCTAAAGTCGCCAATGCCGTGCGTATCCCGGTGGCCACGGGTGAACGACTGACAACGAAGGCCGAATTTGCCGAAGTGTTACGTGCTGGGGCCGCGAATATTTTACAACCTGCATTGGGGCGCTCAGGCGGTATTCTGGAAACCAAGAAAATCGCTGCAATGGCTGAAGTGTATAATGCGCAAATTGCACCACATCTTTATGCAGGCCCCGTGGAATGGGCGGCGAACATCCAATTGGCGGCGAACATTCCGAACCTTTTGATGGTGGAAACCATCGGAACCGGCATGAAGGGTTTTGCGAAAGATTTAATCAAAGGCACAATCCGTTGGGAAGACGGTTTTATTCAGGCTCCCACCGAAGCAGGATTGGGTATTGCGTTTGACGAGGAACTGGCGCGGGCCAACCCGTATAACGGGAATGGTTTACATCTGGAAATGCAGGATGCCCCCTGTGATTATAAGCACGGCAATGCGTTTCTGGGCGGTGCACAGGATTGATGATATAAACTGAAGCTGTTACCAGCTACGCGGATAACGACTTAGTGCTGTCTTAAATAATTCAGTAATGCTTGTGAATTATGCATCTTTGCAAGATCCGCCGGGGTTTCATCAAACTCATTTTTTGCATGAACATTGGCACCGTTGCGGACAAGGATCTCAACAATTGCCAAGTTATTGTTAAAGGCTGCCTGATGTAGAGGTGTGTCGCCCATATTGCCAACTTGATTGGGATCGGCTGCGTTTTCCAAAAGGATTTTTACGCCCAATACGTCTTTCATCATAACTGCTTTATGAAGAATAGATTCTCCGTCGACGGCAAGTGCATTGGCGTTTTCAACGGTGCAGCTATCAAAAAGCGGGTATTTTTGATAGCGTGTTAGTATATCTTGTAACTGTTCATTCTGTAACATAGGCAACTCGAACTATTATTGAATTAAAGCTTTGCTTTCAGACTTGGTGCATAAAAGTTAACATTTTCACGCCAAATTTGTATCTTTTTATACGTTAAACGCATTTTTGGCGGATAAATGCTCATCTGAGTTTCTGATTTTATTCCATGTATAAATCTTTGATGCGGATTTTTATGACACAAATGTACAAAAACCCGCCTTTGAAGGGCGGGTTTCTAGGTTTGTTATAATGTTCTGATTATTGCGGAACTTCGCCTTCAATACCTTCAACATAGAAGTTCATACCGGCCAATGTGCCGTCATCAGCGGTTTCGCCGTCTTTCAACCAGACCGAACCGTCTTGTTTGTTCAACGGGCCGGTGAAGCTGTGCATGGTGCCGGCTGACAGCGCGTCTTTGATCGCGTTGGCTGAAGTTTGTACATCAGCCGGTATTTTGTCGGAGAAGTCGCCGATTTCAACCATGCCGGGCGCAATGCCGTCCCATGTGTCGGTAGAGGCCCATGTGCCGTCGATAACCGCTTGGGCGCGTGCCACATAATATGGCCCCCAGTTGTCGATGATGGATGACAGGCGCGCGTTCGGGCCGAACTGGATCATGTCGGATGCCTGACCGAATGCATAGATGCCTTTTTCTTCGGCAATAGTCATCGCAGCCGGGCTGTCTGTGTGTTGCATGATTATGTCGGCACCTTGGGCGATTAAGGCGGTTGCGGCATCTGCCTCTTTGCCCGGATCAAACCATGAGAATACCCATACGATTTTTAATTTCACGTCGGGATTAACTTTTTTGGCCGCGATATAGGCGGCATTGATGCCACGGATAACTTCAGGGATCGGATAGGACGCGATATAACCGATAGTGTTGGTTTCGGTCATGTTGCCCGCGATATGGCCGATCACTGTGCGGCCTTCATAAAAACGTGCGGAATATGTTGATACGTTTGCAGAACGTTTAAAGCCTGTTGCGTGTTCAAATTTCACATTCGGGAACTTTTTGGCCACGTTCATCACGTGATCCATGTAGTTGAATGATGTGGCAAAGATCAGATTGGTGCCACTAAGCGCCATTTGGGTCATCACACGTTCGCTGTCGGCACTTTCCGGCACGCTTTCAACATATGTGGTTTCGACCTTGTCACCCAAAGCCTCTTCAATCGCCATGCGCCCTTGATCGTGTTCATAGGACCAGCCGAAGTCACCGGTTGGGCCAACGTAGATAAAGCCGACTTTCAACTTATCGGCAGCACTTGCGGCGCCTGTGAGGCCAACGGCAATTGCAGCGCCTGCCAGTATTGTTTTTAACAACTTCATTTCTTTTCTCTCCTTGTTGGTTGGCCACGATATACGCGGCCTTTCTTAATGCGCCTCTAGTTTGAGGCGTGAAATATCCGACCCAAACAGGCTGGAGCGTTTAGACTGGCGCGTTTTTTGTCCGCAGACATAATCACCAGCACAATGATGGTCACCAGATAGGGCGTCATCGACAGGTATGCGACTGGGATATTGGCCCCTGCTGCCTGCAAGTTCAACTGCAAAACCGTTATGCCGCCGAATAGATATGCACCCAGGATGATGCGCCATGGTTTCCAAGAGGCAAAGACCACGATGGCCAGTGCTATCCAGCCCGCACCTGCGGTCATGCCTTCGGTCCATTGCGGTACGCGCACCAGCGACAGGTAAGCACCGCCAAGGCCTGCCATGGCCCCGCCAAACAGGATCGCCATGATGCGGATGCGGATCACTTTATAACCCAGCGCGTGGGCTGCATCGTGATTTTCACCGGCCGCGCGCAATACCAGCCCGCCACGTGTACGGGTCAGGAAATACCAGACACCTGCCACGATCATCAGCGAGATATAGATCATGTAGTCATGCGAGAATATCAGGGGGCCGATCACGGGAATATCCGAGATAAAGGGGATATCCAATGTGCCGAATTTCGGTGGTTTTATACCGGCATAGCTGTGACCCAGAAGGGCGGCAAAGCCAAGACCGAACAGGGTCAGGGCAAGGCCGGTGGCGACCTGATTGGTTAACATATATTGGGTGAGTATCGCGAATATGAATGAAATTGCAGCCCCGCCAGCCATGGCGGCCAGAAACCCCAGCCAGGGTGAGCCGGTTTCAACAGCGACAATAAAGCCGCAGATGGCCCCGATGATCATCATGCCTTCAACGCCCAAATTCAGGACACCGGATTTTTCTACAACCAGCTCACCTATGGCGGCGATCAGGATCGGGGTGGCGGCAACCATCAGGCTGACGATCAGGGATACGGGGGAAAGGGCTGAAAAGTCCATTATGCCACCTCTCTCGAAGCTAATCGAATACGGAAACTAACCAGGATATCCACGGCCAGCATGAAGAACAATAACATGCCCTGGAACACTTGGATCGAGGCTGCCGGCACCGACAGTTGGAACTGTGCCAGCTCGCCACCGATATATGTAAGCGCCATCAAGAGCCCTGCGAACAAGATGCCGATAGGGTTCAGACGACCCAGAAATGCCACGATAATGGCGGTAAAGCCGTAGCCCAGCGGAAAGTTGGTGGATAGTTTTCCGGCCGGACCCGTGACCTCGAACAAGCCTGCCATGCCGGCTAATCCACCCGATATGCCAAGGCAGATCGCGATGGTTATGTTCGGGTTAACGCCCGAGAACTTGGCCGCGCGTGGCGATTGGCCAGCGGTGCGTACCTGAAAGCCAAAGATATGGTGCTTTAGCAAAATGTAAGCAACGATAACAGCGGCCAGTGTGACCAGCACGCCCATATGCAGCCCGGTGTTGGCGATCATCTCGCCGTTATAGGCAGACGGGTATTCGTTGAAATTACGGCTGACCGGAAAGTTCATGCCCACGGGGGACCGCAACGGTCCTGTGACCATTGCCCCTAGAAAGTTTATCGCCACATAAACCAGCATCAGGGACACAAGGATTTCGTTGGCGTTGAATTTGATTTTCAGAAAGGCGGGTATCATCGCCCAAAGGAAACCGCCAACGGCCCCTGCAAGCACCATCAACGGAAAGATCAGCACGCTTTCGGTCGGATAAAACGCAAGGCCCACGGCCCCGCCTGCAACCGCCCCCATGATAAACTGTCCTTCGGCCCCGATGTTCCAGATATTGGCGCGGTAACCAAACGACAGCCCCAATGCGATCATGATCAAAGGAGAGGCCTTGATCAGAAGTTGCGGCCGCGTGTAGCTGGCTACAGTATCATTGAACAATGGATCCCAAAAGATGATGCGAATGGCTTCAAACGGGTTTTTACCCAAGATGGCAAATAGAATGCCACCCGCAATCATAGTTAGAACAACCGCTAAAATGGGCGTCATTATCACCATAGCTTTTGACGGGTTGGGCCTGCGTTCAAGTTTAAACATATTCCACCTCGGTTCCGCCCATCATCAGGCCGATTTGTTCAATTGTAATACCCTTGGCAGGGCGCGGCGCGGACAAGGTGCCTTCTGATAGAATGGCGATGTTGTCTGATATTTCCATCAATTCATCCAAGTCCTGACTGATCACCAATACTGCTGCTCCGTTTTCAGCCAACTTCAAAATTGCGCTGCGGATATCGGCCGCGGCTGCTGCATCCACACCCCATGTGGGCTGGTTCACCACGAAAACTTCAGGTTTTTGCAGAATTTCACGCCCGATGACGAATTTTTGCAGGTTGCCGCCTGATAGGGAGTGCGCGGTGTTTTCAGTGCCCGGTGTGCGTACATCGAATTGTTCGATAATGGCGCGGGCAAATTTTCTGGTTGCAGCCGTTTTAATCATACCGTTTTTGGTTAGGTTTTGACGCATAGCACCTGTCAGAAAAGCGTTTTCCGTCAAGGTCATATCAGGGGCTGCTGCGTGGCCAAGGCGTTCTTCCGGTGCGGTCAGTAAGCCGCGCATACGCCGTGCGTTGGGGCCGAGATTGCCGATATCTTCGCCTTTTAACTGTATCGCGTGCGCCGGTGTCAGTTCTTCGCCCGACAAGGCCAGCATCAGCTCGTCCTGACCGTTACCGGCAACACCGCCCACGCCCATAACCTCGCCTTCGTGCAAATTAAAGGTAATCTCTTTCAGGCTGGTGCCGAACGGATCACTTGATTGCAGCCACAGGTTATGCAGTTCCAGCAATGCGGCCCCGTGGCGTGTGTAATGTTTCTTGGGCGTCCTTAAGGTTTCGCCGACCATCATCTCGGCCATGCTTTTGGCGGTCTCATCCCTTGGAATGCAGGTGCCAACCACCTTGCCGCGTCTTAATATTGTTGCATGTTCGCAAAGCGCTTTAATCTCATCCAGTTTATGCGAGATATAAAGGATGGAAGTGCCTTCTTCGGACAGTTGGCGCAGGGTGTGGAATAGAACTTCAACCTCTTGCGGGGTCAGAACGGATGTGGGTTCATCCATGATCAGCATTTTCGGGTTTTGCAGCAGGCAACGCACGATTTCCACCCGTTGGCGTTCGCCCGCAGACAAATCACCAACCATGCGGTGCGGGTCAATCGTTAGCCCATATTTGCCGGACACTTCGATAATGCGCTGGGTCAGATCAGCGGTGTCGGGTGCGTTTTCCATACCCAATGCGATGTTTTCGGCAACGGTTAGCGCATCGAACAATGAGAAATGCTGGAACACCATCGCCACACCGCTGGCGCGTGCCGCGCGCGGCTCGGCTGGCGCATAAGCTTTGCCGTGCAGCTTCATTGTGCCACTGTCTGGGCGCACCAATCCGTAGATCATTTTCACCAATGTTGATTTACCGGCACCGTTTTCACCCAGAAGCGCGTGAATTTCACCGGGGCCGATGTCAAAGCTGACATGATCGTTGGCGATGACGCCGGGATATGCCTTGGTCAGTCCTGAAAGGCTAAGTAATGCGGTCATGAAGTGGCCTCCTTTTGTGCCGTCACGCCATTGCGCTCTTTTAGCAGCGCGGTTGTTATCCCCAAGGCAATGGCCTTTGGTTCTTTACCCAGCGATGGGTCACCGATGGGACAAATAATACGTGATATCTGGGTGTGACTATGTCTCAGATTTCGCAATTTTGATGTAAATCTTGCGCGTTTTGTTTTTGACCCGATCAGCCCGAGTGATTTGAAGCTATGGCTTAGGATTGCGTGACATAGTTCAAGGTCAATCACGTGGGAATAGGTCAGAATGAAGTGTTGTGCATTGTGTGGTGCGTGTTTCGCGACCAACGCAGGGTTTTGCGCGATCAGTTGCGTGACGTGTTCGGGGATTTGTGTCGGGAAACGGTCGGCATTTGTGTCCACCCATGTGATGTCATAGGGCAGACCCTGCATGGTATCGATTATAGCGCGGCCAACGTGACCTGCGCCGTATATCCAGACAGGCTGGTGAGGCTGGGTGATGGGCTCCACTAGCCATCCGTCCTGCAAATGTGTGTCAGTTGTCATGGCCCCGTTGCGCGCTTTGACCTCAGTGCGTTTGACCCATAAAGGTTCGGGGGTGTTTGGCTTTATCGGGCGGGCAAAAACGGTATCCGCTTGTGGCAGGTTTGCCTGTGAGAAATACTCCGTAACCAGTGTAACCGCGCCACCACAGCATTGACCCAAGCCGGGGCCAAGTGGTATACGCTGTACATTTGTTAAGCTTTTGTTTCGCAATTGCTTTTGTGCAAATTCAACTGCCTGATATTCCAGTGCACCACCACCGATTGTACCTGTAAAACCGCCTTCCCAGACTAACATGGATGTGCCTGCTTCACGCGGTGACGAGCCTTTGTGATCGGCAATTAAAATACGCGCAATATGGCCATGGGCCTCAATTGCATTTGTCAGGGCTGAAAGATCGAAACTCACCAGACTTCCCCTTTCAATCGCGTGATGGTTTTTAACACCACTTCGGGTGTAGCGGGGGCGTTAATCGCGGGGTATTCGGCCGGGTTGCAAGCCGAGATTGCATTTGACAGCGCCAACCATGCGGAAATACCGAGCATAAATGGCGGCTCGCCCACGGCTTTGGATTTATAGATGGTATCTTCCGTGTTTTCATTATCGAAAAGAGCAACATTGAAGATTTGTGGGCGATCCGAACAGGCGGGGATTTTATAGGTGCTGGGCGCGTGGGT
>JAJFHY010000180.1 GCA_021775375.1 Amylibacter sp.
TCGCATAATTACAACGGGGTAGATGTTGGAAGAAAATTTCAAGGGGCTGCCTGTAATGTTGAGTGGAATGTCTAATAAGCTGGTTCTATTGCTTGTCTCGGCAACTCTTTTTGGATGTGGCGGTTTCAACAGCGGCAATTCTGTAGGGTCTTTTGGTGGATCTTCGGCGTCATCCAGCGGCAGTTCGGCAGGGTCATCCGGCGGTAAAGCCGAGACTACCGGCACAAAAGTAGACGACCCGACTAAATACGAAACCCCCGGAAATGCGAAAGAAAAACAACAAGGTCTGGCACCGGGTCTGGACTTGCAGGCATTGCTTAACCCGCCAAGTGATAATTCTGACATCAGAGTTAACAAATATTTGTGGGCAGCGACTTTGGATACGTTAAACTTTTTACCGATTGAGGCAGCCGATCCATTTTCCGGGGTTGTGGTTATGGGATGGGGTCGTGCGCCCGGATCATCAACGGATTTCCGTGCAACGGTTCTGATACAAGACCCTGCTTTGGAGGCGGGTTCGCTGAAGGTGGCAATGCAAAGGCGTAACGGGCCTGCAAGTGCTGAAACAAATCGGCAGATTGAAGATGCTATTCTAACACGTGCACGTCAGTTGCGCATTCAGGGCGCAAAGCGGCGTTAGGCCCTTTTCGTTTGCATAAATTGGGTATAAATCGACGACGCCGGGCCAATTGCCTGGCGTTAAACGTATAAGGGTTAAGTTAATGTCACGGTACAACGCACGGGTTGTCGAACCTAAATGGCAAGAAGCGTGGGACAGCGCAGAAGTTTTCAAAGCAACGCGCGATGAGACGCGTGAAAAGTATTATGTATTGGAAATGTTTCCCTATCCGTCAGGCCGTATTCATATGGGTCATGTGCGCAATTATACGATGGGTGATGTCGTGGCGCGCTATAAATCCGCCAAGGGTTTTAATGTATTGCACCCAATGGGTTGGGATGCTTTCGGGATGCCTGCGGAAAATGCCGCGATGGAAAAAAAGGTTCATCCGGGTGATTGGACTTATCAGAATATTGCAGACATGCGTGCACAGCTAAAACCAATGGGGCTGTCAATTGACTGGACCCGTGAATTTGCCACATGTGACCCGGAATATTACGGTCAACAACAAGCCATGTTTATTGATATGATGGGTAAGGACTTGGTGTACCGCAAAAACGCGGTTGTAAACTGGGACCCGGTGGATATGACCGTTTTGGCGAATGAGCAGGTTGAAGGTGGGCGCGGCTGGCGTTCAGGTGCATTGGTTGAACGTAAAGAATTGACGCAATGGTTCTTTAAAATCTCTGAGTTTTCTGAAGATCTTTTGGATGCACTGGATGGCTTAACAGAATGGCCAGAAAAAGTCCGCATCATGCAAAAGAACTGGATTGGAAAAAGCCAAGGACTGCAATTCAACTTCAAAACACTGGGCGCACCTAAAGGGTTTGAAGAACTGGAAGTATATACGACACGTTCTGATACGTTGTTTGGCGCAAGTTTTACAGCTATTTCATGTGATCACCCTTTGGCTAAAGCTCTTGAAAGCGATCCGAAAATTGCCGCATTCAATGCTGAGTGCCGCCAAGTAGGGGCGACAGAAGAAGCGTTGGAGACGGCGGAAAAGAAGGGCTATGATACAGGCATCAAGGTGGCCCATCCGTTTGAAGCCGGTTGTGAGTTGCCACTTTATATCGCCAATTTCGTTTTGATGGGCTACGGCACGGGTGCTATTTTTGGTTGCCCTGCACACGATCAGCGTGACCTGGATTTTGCCCGCAAATATGATCTGGTGATTACACCAGTTGTTTGTGACGAGGCGCAGGATCCAGATACGTTTTCTATCGGGTCAGAGGCTTATCTTGGGGATGGTCGCATCATCAATTCGCGATTTTTGGACGGGTTGTCTATTGAGGACGCAAAGTTGGAAGTGAACAAACGCATCGAAGCGATGGGTTTGGGCGAAGCTAAAACCAACTACCGCCTGCGCGATTGGGGTGTATCACGGCAGCGTTATTGGGGATGTCCTATCCCTGTTGTGCATTGCGAAGCTTGCGGTGTTGTTCCTGAGAAAAAAGAGAACCTGCCGATTGAGTTGCCTAAGGATGTTTCTTTTGAGCGCCCAGGTAATCCTTTGGATCGTCACGATGAGTGGCGCAATTGCGATTGTCCGTCCTGTGGTAAACCTGCCCAACGTGAAACTGATACAATGGATACGTTTGTAGATAGCTCGTGGTATTATGCGCGTTTTACAAATGCGCGTGCTGACACACCGACTGTGGCTGAAGATGTCGCTTACTGGATGAATGTGGATCAATATATCGGTGGTGTGGAGCATGCGATTTTGCATTTGCTGTATTCGCGATTTTTTGCGCGCGCGATGAACCTGACTGGGCATTTACCGAAAGAAGCTATTGAGCCATTTAATGCGCTGTTTACCCAAGGAATGGTATGCCACGAGACCTATAAAGACCCTGACGGTAAGTGGCTAACACCCGATGAGGTGAAGCCGGTTTCAGGTGGTTATGAAACAGCAGATGCGCGGCCAGTTACCATTGGACCGTCGATCAAGATGTCAAAGTCAAAGAAAAATGTTGTCGATCCTGATGATATTATTGATCAGTATGGTGCTGATACCGCACGTTGGTTCGTGATGTCGGACAGCCCGCCTGAAAGGGATGTTGAATGGACAGCCGCAGGCGCGGATGCAGCTTGGAAGCACTTGCAAAGGGTCTGGCGTTTGGCAGATGAGATTAGCCAAAGCACTGAGGTAGATAAGGCTGATGCGAAACAAGTAAAAGATCTGCAAAAAGCCACTCACCGCGCAATTGATGATGTGACAAGTGGAATTGAAGGATTTGCATTCAACAAATCTGTGGCCGGGCTTTATCAATTTACCAACACATTGGCGAAATCGAATGCAGATAAAGCCACCAAGATTGAAGCGATGAAGGTTATGGCGCAAATGATGCAGCCCATGACGCCGCATCTGGCCGAAGAAATTTGGGCCGTTATGGGCGGGACCGGCTTGGTGGCACAAGCCCCTTGGCCAAAGGTCGACCCTGCCATGTTAAAGGATGATACGGTGACGCTTCCGATCCAGATTAACGGCAAGAGACGTGATGAAATTGAAGTTTCTGCAGACATATCCAAAGAAGAGCTTGAAAAACTGGTTATGGCAAACCAGACTGTAGAGCGTGCATTGGATGGTAGTGCGCCCAAAAAACTGATCATTGTGCCGGGAAGAATTGTGAATGTCGTCATTTAGCCGCCGTAATATCCTGTCAGCATTTTGTATGGCATCTCTGTTAGGTGCATGCGGTTTTACACCGATTTATGGTGATGGAAGTGCGGCTTCGAATTTGTATGGCAAGATTGAAATTGGCACGGGCAAAGGGCGGGAGTTCTTTGAAATGCGCGAACGCCTGATTGAGCGATTTGGGTTTGCCGATACACCACAGTATAATTTGACGTATACTTTCGTGGCTGATTCAAAAGGTCTTGCAGTGTCGACATCAGCTGAAATAACGCGTTATAATCTGTACGCGATATCCAATTTTAAAGTCACGGATATAACAAGTGGTGCAGTGGTATTCAGTGGCGTTGTAAAATCAACGACTGCCTATAGCGCTACTTCCGAGACTTATCCCACCCGCGCTGCACAACAGGATGCGCGAGTGCGTCTTGCGACGTCTTTGGCGGATAAAATTATAACGCACATTTCCGGAACTGCCGCACAGTGGGCTAAATGAAACTTTCGGGCGTAAAGGCAACCGCTTTTTTTGCAAAGCCTGATAGGTCATGCGCAGGTTTGCTGATTTTTGGTATGGATGCGGAAAAAATAAACACCCGTAGGCAAGAAGTGACACTGGCTTTGGTCGGGGACGCCGCGATGGATGAAATGCGCCTGACACGCTTATCTGCAAGTGATGTGCGTAAAGATCCTGCCCTTGTTTTGGATGCGCTTAAAGCGCAAGGATTTTTTCCCGGGCCGCGCGCG
This sequence comes from Amylibacter sp., assembly GCA_021775375.1. Lineage (GTDB taxonomy): Bacteria > Pseudomonadota > Alphaproteobacteria > Rhodobacterales > Rhodobacteraceae > Amylibacter. Next base: position 3,999 of record JAJFHY010000180.1, read on the forward strand.
GTTGTCGTGGAAGGCGCATCCGATGGATTGGCCCCTGTACTGGAGACTGCTGTTGCAGAATGGGAACAGGGGGATGCTTACCTGATTGTTACTGCAGGGTCGTTGAATGTGCGATCAAAACTGCGCAAGGTTTTTGAAGCACCGCAGAACCTTTATGCAATCGGTATTTATGATGATCCAACACGGCCGGAAGAAGTTGATAAAATGTTGGTTGATGCGGGGCTGAAAAATGTATCCATAGAGGCCAAAAAATACCTGTTGGCTTTGTCGCGCGATGTAGGATTAGGTGATTTCAAGCAGGTTTTATCCAAGCTGTCGCTGTATAAATTGAAAGACGAAACACCTGTAGACGTTTCAGATGTTGATGCTTGCGCACCTGCCACGCTGGATGCCGATATTGATGATGTTTTGCATATCGTTGCCGAGGCCCGCAGCAGTGAAGTTGGTCCGACGCTTAACCGTCTTGCGGGGCAAGGCGTGAATGCTACAGCTTTGTGTATTGGTGCGACACGCCACTTTCGCATGCTTCATGCAGCGGCATCTGATCCGCAAGGCCCTGATGTCGGTTTTAGCCGTGCCCGCCCGCCAGTTTTTGGCCCACGCAAAGACCGTCTAGTGCGCCAGGCCCGTGGTTGGGGTGGGCAACGTTTGGAAAAAGCTTTGCAAGTGTTGATGGATACCGATTTGATGTTACGTTCATCAAGACCGGTGCCCGCTATGGCCGTTGTTGAACGGGCATTTATTCGCATTGCTATGATGCGCCCTAAATAAGGAGAACCGGATGTATAAAGTTTTAGGAATGGCTGCGACCAGAACGCTTCGGGTTCTTTGGATGATGGAAGAGCTTGGGTTGGAGTATGAACATCTGCCCTATCCACCGCGCTCGAAAGAGATGTTAGAGGTCAATCCATCGGGTAAAGTGCCCGCCCTTATTGTTGATGATCAGGTGATTATCGACAGTGTCGCCATAATGCAGTTTCTGGCGGATAAGCATGGTGATATGACATATCCCGCAGGGACAATTGAACGGGCGCAACAAGATAGTTTCACCCAGTTTATCAATGATGAGATTGACGCAATTATATGGTGCGCCGCGCGAAATACGTTCATTCTACCCGAAGATAAGCGTGTGCCGGAAATTAAAGCGACGCTGAAATGGGAATTTGTGCGGTCTATGAAGTTACTTGGGGAACGTATTGGCGACAATGAATTCTTGATGGGTGATAAAATGACCGTGCCTGATATTTTGCTGACCCATTGTGGGGGTTGGGCAAGAATGGCCGGATTTGAAATACCTGATGGGCCGCTTAAAGCCTATTTCAAGCGTATGATTGCACGACCGGCTTATCTGCGTGCTTATGCTTTGCGTAAAGACAAGTAATCTACAACACCCTGTCCTGCCCAGCGTCCGGTTGCCAGGCATCCTGTAATTAAATAACCACCTGTCGGGGCTTCCCAATCCAGCATTTCGCCGGCGCAAAAAACGCCTGATTTTTTATGTAACATCAAGCGATCATTCAATTCATTACGCGGAACGCCACCTGCCGTGGAAATTGCCTCTTCAATGGGCCGTGGGCCTACGTGTTCAATTGGCAATGCTTTTACCGTTTTGGCAATATCAGACAGGGGTACGTTGCGCGTAAACTCGTTGAATAGGGCTGCTTTTGCAGGATCAAGGCGCAGTGCTTTGCGTAAAACGGAACTGCGGGAAGCTTTTTTTGGCAGGCGTGCAATTCTATCCTGAAGTGTTTCGTGTTTTGTGTCCGGTAAAAGATCAACAACAAGCCGCGACCCGTCACGCATGTCTTTGCTGAGCGCATATATGCCACTGCCCTCAACGCCTTTGGATGAAATAATAAAATCGGCACGTACCGATTTTTTGCCGGCTGTAAGCTGCACGGTTTTGATCGGCGCCCCGAAATGCGGGATCATGTGACTGGACCATGGAATTTTAAAACCCATGTTTGCGGGTTTGAACGGGTTGATTGTGATACCTTGGTTTGCCAAGATTTCAGCCCAAGTGCCATCAGAACCCAGTTTCGGCCAGCTTGCCCCGCCAAGAGCCAGAACACAGGTGCGCGCGGTTAGAGTTTGCGTATTTTCCGGGGTTTGAAAAGTCAACGCGGATCCATCCCAACCGATCCATTGCCAGCGGGTTTTAAACTGGACGCCTTTATCAAGAAGCCGCGAAAGCCATGCGCGCAACAAGGGCGATGCTTTCATTGATTTTGGAAAAACCCGACCTGACGTTCCAGTGAAAACGTCTTGACCCAAGGCACATGCCCATGTCTGAACATCGTCATTCCCGAAGCTTTCCAACATTGGTAACAGCCAGTTTTCAGCCTCTTCAAAAGCGGCTGTGAACTGTGCAAATGGTTCGTCTTTGGTCAGGTTCAAACCAGATTTACCAGCCATCAAAAACTTACGACCGAAAGATGGTTTTGCGTCTGCAATGATAACCGACAATCCAGCATCCGCCGCAACCTCTGCGGCCATTAAGCCTGCTGGGCCTGCACCGATAACACAAAGGTCTATCATTATCCTGTGCCTGTAATTATGAGATCAGCCCAATACGTTTGCGAATATGATCTTCACGCAAACTGATCACTTGGCCCAGCCAATGGTCAGCGTCTGGCGTGGACATCCAGACCAGAGCTTTGGCAACCCATTCGGGGGAAATATGTGCTGCCCAGTCAAGTTGGCTGACAGGGTTTACACCACTGTCTTTGATCGCCACCTGCATGTCTGTGGCAACTGTGCCCGGTGAAAGAACCAACGCACGAATATTGTTTTCACGTTCTTCTTTATCAAGGCATGCGTTTAAATGATGGACGGCTGCTTTTGAGGTGCAATAGGCGCTCCAGCCTTCAAGTGCGCTTGTAGCGGCCCCTGACCCGATGGTGATGATTGTACCGCCATTTTTCATATGTTTCAGGGCTTCATGCATACCGTAATAAACGCCGTTTACATTGATATCGATCACCTTGATCCACGCCTCTGCATCAGAACCATTTATCTGTTCTATTGGTTCAAGAACGCCCGCGTTATTGATAAGGATATCAAGCGTGCCGAATGTGGTAACACAGGTATCAACCATTGCTTTTACCTGCGTCAGATCGGATACATCGCAGGCTACAGCTGTGGCATTGCCGCCGTTTGTATTAATCTCTTCGGCAATAGTTTTGATGTCAGTTTCAGAGCGTGCAGCCAACATGACATTGGCACCAAGGTTGGCAAATTCGCGGGCAGCGGCAGCACCGATACCGCGACTGGCTCCTGTAATAAGTACGGTTTTGTTTTTCATGATTTACACCTTAGGGAAATAATCTTCACAGTTACCTTCACGATAGACGTCAGCAGTACAACAATGCAAGCCGCCGCCAAAGGCATATGCGTCGCGCAATTCCACTTCGATTACCTCCATGCCAAGCTTGTCCATCTGTTCGGCCTGATAGACTTCCGACTTTTCAACACAGACGGTTTTCGGGTCAAGCACCAATACATTCATCGACAGCCATGTAGAGGAATAGCACAATGCGGGTGGTGCATTATGTGCAGGTTGCGCCGCATCTACGATTTCCCAGCCGTTGTCATTGAACATTTTACGCTGCTCTTCGGGCAGACGGCGTTGCGGATTGTTGACGATCAAACCGGGACGTAACGGGGTAAATGTTGCGTCGATATGGATCGGATAAGGATCACCCGGAAAGTTCACCGTGTGAACCCGGTGGTCTGGGAAATGGCGGCGAAGCCATTCAATGCCTTTCAGGTTTGTGGTAAAGCCGTGCTGTACAACAAGGTCTTTGCCAAAGCGCAGAACGTCTGCGGCGTCAAACAGTGGTTCTTCTTCCGTGGTGACAAAGAACTTTTCTTCTGCCCATTTCAGACGTTTTTCGACACCGATTTTTTCTGATAGATAGTCGGGGTGATAATCAGCATCTGTCAGGCGTGGTTTTGGCGCGGCTTCATGTCGGAAATTTCTGTCTTCTTCCCAATATTGTTGCATTAACGGGCGGTAACACAAATACTCGAACCAACGGCATCTATATGACATCGTCGCTTCCAAAATCTCTTGGCCTACAGTCAGCAAAACATCGCGGGGCGGCATGCAGCCGAACTGGCTTTCGGTATGAAAGTCAGGCGTTGTGGCCGGTAGTGAGAAATCTGTAGGCGTTGGGCGGTCCACCCGAAGCCCACGTTTTTTTAATAGATCGGCGAAGTTATCCAGCAGCTCATTCGCGCGGTCGATAGTTTCTTGCGGGCGGCGCCCCCAATGACCACGCATATCACTGTCTTCTGGTACTTTTGCATCCAGTGCCGGCTCTTCTGGTGGGATGTGACAATTATCAGCGCGCCCGACAATGACGTGACGTAGTGTGTCCCATTCATTCCAACTGTTTACTTGTGTTTTTTCTGCTGACCACACCATTATATTCTCCCGATTATCAACTGTCAGACAGAACCCTAACTTTCAATTTTATGCAATAGATATTCAAAGAACATTTTACAGTCTCTAATTTGGTGGTTGTCTGTATGTTTGGTCTGTCTTAAGTTTATCACTTAGTTTTAGGAGGCGATTATGTTTGTAAAAAATAGCTTTATGGCGAGTGTCTGCACAATTACGTTATTATTGGGCTCTCCTGTTGCTGCGGAAGTGCAGTCGACACAGATCTTAGAAGAATACTTTGACGTTTTTAAATCCACTCCGATTGAAGTTGAAGTCGGAGACAAGGAAGACAATGCAAAGTCGTCACAATGGAATAATGTGACGTTGAAATCCACTGATGGGCAGATGCAGATCGCTATCCCATGGGTAAAGGTCAGCAAGAGGTTGTTGGGTGGATTTGAAATGACTATTGCGGATAAAATTGACGGTGCTTTTCAATCCCCTGATCCCAAAGCTTTGGAACCCGTAAGATTTGTGGTCGAAAGCAAAAACATGGCTGTTGATATTGACGGCATAGAGGGTGCACGTGAATATAATTCCACGTTTGAAGAGATGGCGTTCCGTACGTTGGACAATAGCATAATCAGTATTTCAGCAAAGCTGACAGAGGGCACAAGTACCAATCTGATGGAAACCGGCGAAACCGGTAAATCATCAGGTAATTTCAACGTCAAAAGCATGATGGTTGACTATAGCTTTGAAATAGAAGGGGAAATGACAACCTCCACTTCGACAATGATGGACTTAGCCGTAAAATTCGAAGTTCCATTTTACAACAGTTTCGATACTGAAAACCCGATGAAGGGTTTTGACGCATCAAGGGATATGTTTATTGAGTATAGTGTAGGGTCGGGAAAAACTGATTTTTCGATGGGATCAGCTATTGGGCCAATTATAATCAATACAACTTTTGGTTCGGGTTCTGGCACAATTGGAATTACTGATGCTATTGCGTCGACATCAGGTGCAACCAATGATTTAACTTATGTTATCAATGCTACTGGTATGGGTCTGCCACCTATGCAGATAAGTGCGTCCGAAGCGATAGGGAAACTTTCCATGCCGTTGGACAATGTTGATGAAAGTAAGCCAGCCGGTTTTAAAATTGCTTTAAGCGGCCTTAACTTATCTGATCAGGCTTGGGCTATGTTCGACCCTACAGCTGTCTTGCCAAGGGATGAAATTGATCTGGATATTGATATCTTGGCTGGTTTGCGCTGGGTGAAGAAGATTGCAGAGATTGATGTGAAAAACCCCGGTCAAGAACCACCGTTTGTTGTGGATAATGCCGAGATCAAAGCGCTTAATTTAAAAATTGCCGGTGCGGAATTGCAAACTACCGGCTCAGCAATAATAGATAGCTCTCAGTTTCCGCCCGTTCCCGAAGGAACTGTAAACATATCGTTGACAGGTGCACAGGGACTGATCGGCAAGTTGACTGAAATCGGTTTGATCCCAGAGCAGAATGCGATGATGATTCAAGGAATGACAGCAATGTTCTTTCGACCAGTAGATGGCGGTGAAGACCAATTGATTTCGGTTATTGAGATGACAAAAGACGGTCATGTCAAAGCCAATGGCATGCAAATAAAGTAACCCGAAAGTAAGTAAAAGTGGCGCATGATTTTGAGGTTCTATCGCGGAAAGTTTTAAAAGCGGCAAAAGACGCTGGTGCCAGTATGGCGGATGTCCTTTTGGTGGACGGGCAGAGTGTCTCTATCGATGTACGCGAAGGTGCATTGGAACATGCAGAGCGGTCTGAAGGTGTTGATATGGGTCTGCGGGTTCTTATCGGCAAACAGCAGGCCTGTGTCTCTGTGTCTGATTTAAGCGATACAACTATAGATAAGATGGTCGAACGGGCTGTTGCTATGGCAAAAGTGGCCCCTGAAGACCCGCATATAGGTTTGGCTGATCCTAGTGAACTGGCACAATCCTGGGATGTTGATGTACTGGAATTAGCGGACACATCCGACAAGCCAATGCCAAAACAAATGCAGGGTGCGGCAGAGTTGGCAGAGGCATCAGCTTTGGCGGTTAAAGGTGTTTCAAAAGTACAGGGCGCAAGCGCGGGCTGGAGCGATACACGAATACATCTTGCTACTTCAAACGGATTTGCAGGTGGTTATCGCCGCACATCTTATTCAACAACATGTGTGGCAATTGCAGGCGAAGGGCTGCAAATGGAACGCGATTACTGTGGCGAAGGGCGGACACACCTGGCCGACGTGCCAGATGCTTCAGAGATAGGTCAACTTGCAGGGGAGCGCGCGGTGGCAAAACGTGGCTCTACCAAACCACCCACAGGCAGTTACCCTGTTTTGTTTGACGAACGCATATCTTCAACGCTGATCGGGCATCTTTTATCGGCCATTAATGGCACGTCTATTATTCGGGGCTCCAGCTGGCTAAAGGATGGGCTGGAAACACAAGTATTACCGACAGGTATCGATTTAATCGAGGACCCAACACGCCCGCGTACTGCCGGCTCGAAACCATTTGATGCTGAGGGCCTGCCAGTTGCTGTTCGCAAAATTGTTGATGCTGGCATCCTTACAGGTTGGACGTTGGATTTGGCAACGGCTAGAAAATTGGGAATGAAAAGTACGGGCAATGCATCACGCGGCGTGGGATCGCCGCCAACGCCCGCTTCCGGGAACATAACTTTGACAGGTGGGGTGAAAACACGTGACGATCTGATTTCCGACATGGGTACCGGTCTGTTGGTAACGGGTTTGATAGGGTCGACTATCAGCCCGACAACAGGTGATTATTCGCGAGGGGCAAGTGGGTTCTGGGTTGAGAACGGCAAGATCGTACGACCAGTGAATGAATGCACAATTGCCGGGAATTTAAAGCAAATGCTAGCCGGGTTTGTGCCTGCAAATGATGGTCGGATACATCTTTCGCGCATTGTTCCAAGCCTATTGCTGGAAAGCATGATCATTGCCGGGGCCTGATCTGACATTGCTTTTGGATGCAGCCGCGGCTGCTGGCCAGATTGCGATGAAATATTATAAAAGTGATGTTGAGAAATGGGATAAAGGCGATGGCCAGGGGCCAGTGACATTGGCAGACCTTGAGATAGACAAGATGCTGCATGCTTCGTTGTTAAGTGCGCGCCCTGATTATGGTTGGTTATCGGAAGAAACCGAGGATGATCTGAAGCGATTAAAACATGATGTCGTTTTTATTGTCGACCCGATAGATGGCACGCGCTCATATATTAACGGGCATGAGAATTTTGCAACGGCCATTGCTGTCGTTCGAAAAGGAATTGTTGAATCAGCTGTCGTACATTGTCCGGCTAAAGAACTGACATACAGTGCGGCATTGGGACAAGGTGCTTTTTTGAATGGTGAACCGATTGTACATAGTGATGCAAGTGACGTGCAATCTGCCCGTGTTTTGGCATCCGGCGAGCAAATGAAACCGCAGCACTGGCGAGATCAAGCCCCGCCAATTGAAAGACATTTCCGATCATCTCTTGCGTATCGGCTTTGTCTTGTGGCGCAGGGGCGGTTTGACGGGATGATAACATTTCGGGACACTTGGGAATGGGATGTAGCGGCAGGTGATTTGATATGCCGTGAAGCAGGGGCGAAAGTATCAGATAAATTCAAGGGTATTCCCATGTATAACCAGCCGAAGCCGGCATTACGTGGGATGATAGCTGCAGCCCCGCATTTACATGCAGGTCTTGTGCAATATTTGAAGTGAATTGCCATTTTGTGCCAATAAGTTTATGCAACACGTAAGTGCAGAGGCAAAGGATTTAATCATTATGCAAAGACTTCATTTGGTATTTGGCGGCGAACTAGAAGATCCAGCAACAAAAGTTTTCCGCGATGTTGATGGCATTGATATAGTCGGAATTTTTCCGAATTATGCTTCTGCATTCAGCGCATGGAAATCCAAAGCGCAATCAACAGTCGACAATGCCCATACACGCTACTTTATCGCACATATACACCGCTTGCGAGATGAAGAGGAATCGGGAAGTCCCACAGAAGAGTTAGGTT
>JAJFHY010000019.1 GCA_021775375.1 Amylibacter sp.
GTCCTCCCCGGGCCATAAATGCCAGTCGTTCAAACAAATGTACATCCTGTTCATTCTTCAGCAAAGCCCCATGTAATTTAGGCAGCGCATCTTTGCCGTCCCGCCTTAAATCCGATGCGTTTAAATCTTCAACCAACAATAATTTCAACCAATCCAGAACTTCCGATGTAGACGGTTTTTTCTTTAGACCGGGGGTTTCACGTATTTCAAAGAACTGTTGTAATGCCGCGTGCACTAATTCCGGTTTTATATTCGGAAAGTGTACATCTACGATACGTTTCAAAATCTCCGTGTCTGGAAATTGAATATAATGAAAGAAACAACGGCGTAAAAATGCATCCGGCAACTCTTTTTCATTATTCGATGTTATGATCACAATCGGGCGGTGTTTGGCCGAAATGGTTTGCCCGGTCTCATAGACATGAAATTTCATTTGATCCAACTCTTGTAGCAGGTCATTCGGAAATTCAATATCCGCCTTGTCAATTTCATCTATCAGTAGAACCAGCTTTTGTTCTGCTTCAAATGCCTGCCACAACTTTCCCTTTTTGATATAGTTGGACACATCCTGAACTTTTTCATCACCCAATTGACTGTCTCGCAGGCGTGAAACAGCGTCATACTCATATAAACCTTGCTGCGCTTTGGTCGTTGATTTGATATTCCACTCAATAATCGGCAAATCCAAAGCCAAGGCAACTTGGCGTGCAAGCTCTGTTTTACCCGTTCCGGGCTCGCCTTTTACAATCAACGGACGCTCTAATGCGATTGATGCGTTAACTGCCACAGTTAAATCATCCGTGGAAACATAGTCATTTGTACCTGTAAACTTCATTAATATGCCCTAAGCCTTTGGTTTCGTGCACACTATGCCTGAATTCACAAAGCTGCAAGGTAGCTCATCTTGGGGGTGACATTCCATTAATATTTATGTACGAAACACCAAATCAGCATGATTTGCTGAATAGGAGTCGTTTAGAAATGAGTTTAAAAATGAAGTCTGAAGTTATCCTTGATACCAACTATCGCCCGGCAGATGATGAACCATTCATGGGTCCTCGCCAAGTTGCGTATTTCCGCAATAAATTGCAGGATTGGAAAGCAGATTTGCTGGAAGGTACAAAAGAAACCATCGAAGGCATGCAAGAAGGTACACGTAATATTCCGGATGTTGCAGATCGCGCATCCGAAGAAACAGATCGTACGTTAGAGCTGCGCACACGCGACCGCCAACGTAAACTTGTATCCAAAATTGATCAGGCCCTGCGCCGTCTTGATGAAGGCGAATTCGGGTATTGCTCAGAAACGGGCAATCCAATTTCGTTAAAGCGTCTGGATGCCCGACCCATCGCGACCATGTCTTTGGAAGCGCAGGAACGCCATGAACGCAGCGAAAAAGTTCACCGCGACACTTGATCTATTGCTATATGGATTAAAAGTTTTACACCGAGGATTATAATATCTTCGGTGTTTTTCTTTATAAGGCGTAAATTTACATGGTTCTTAACATTGCAATCATAGGCGGCGGTATCGGTGGATTAACGGCCGCGATAGCCTTGCGCCAAAAGGGTTGCTCTGTGACCCTCTTTGAACAAGCGCCGGAAATTGGCGAAGTTGGCGCGGGCTTGCAAATCAGCGTGAATGCGGTGCGCGTATTACGGGCACTCGGATTAAAACCGCAGAGCTGGCTTTGCAACAAACCGGCAAATATCACCCTGCACGATTATAAAGAGGGTGATTTAGTAGCACGCGTCGCAATGAACACAACAGTCGACCTGCCCTACCTGCAATTTCACCGCGCCGATTTAATCTCGGAACTGATGCAAGCTGCAATTGCGGCTGACGTGACCCTAAAACTGGGCAAACAGGTGTCTGTTTCAATGAATAATCCGGATGGTGTCGATGTTGACGGGCAACGTTTTGATCTTGTGGTCGGCGCAGACGGTGTGCGTTCATCGGTTCGGGATCAGTTTTATGATGCTCAAAAACCGCGTTTCACAGGACAAATCGCTTGGCGCGCACTGGTTTCCATGGCCGACCTTCCCAGTGAATTCAGCACTTCGTCCCGTGTTTTTATGGGCCCGAAAAAGCATATGGTTACTTATCCTTTAAGGGATGGAAATCTAATCAACCTTGTGGCTGTAGAAGAGCGTGATGAATGGGCAGATGAGGGGTGGAATTACGCGGGCGACCCCGATGAATTACGCCGCCTGTTCGCCGGCTGGTGCAATGACGCAACCACATTACTGGCACATGTGAATTCCCCGATTGTCTGGGGTCTGTTCGCGCATCCTCCGTTGCACAATTGGGTGAAAAACCGCGCCGTTTTACTGGGTGACAGCGCACATCCCATGGTACCGTTTGTGGCCCAAGGAGCCTGCATGGCAATAGAGGATGCTTGGGTTTTGGCCGATCAGTTGGCAAAAACACCTGATCTGGCAATGGCATTACAAAACTACCAAGATATCCGCAAACCGCGTACTACCAAAGTGCAGGAAACCGCACTGAAAAGCGGCCGGATATATCATGTCTCAAATCCTCTGACACGCAAGGTTTTGCACACTGGCATGCGCCTGTCATCGGTTGCGGCACCCTCTATCATGGCAGGGCATTATGACTGGATTTACAATCACGATGTAACAGCACATTAGGCCCAATCAGAAATATTGTCTGGATCGCATTGGTTCTGAACCGCCTTCAATACCGACCTGAAGCTTTGAAGCTGAAGGGCGAAATATGTATGCGAACCTTTGTTCTGCCGATAGATCAGCCCACCTTTTTCAAGAAAGGCCAGATGATGGGTCAGGGGAGCTACCGGAATTTTACTGATCTTTTGCAGCTGACCGAACGAGAGTTTCTGAGGCCCATTTTTTAAAAACAGTTTGAATAAAAGGACTCTGCGTTTATGTGCAAGGGCCTTAAAGCTATGTGATATCTGATTTAAATTTTCCATAACTAAACCAGTAAACTAATTTAGTTATAAAATAGTTAGCGGACATCAGATGAATTAGTTCACACACGCCTAAGCGTCCAGTTCAACCCAAATCGGCACATGATCTGACGGGCGTTCCAATGCGCGGATTTCCTTATCGATCTGGCAATCCTGCAAAAGATCGGCGCATTCAGGCGATAATAAAAAATGGTCAATACGGATGCCATGGTTACGGTTCCATGCACCTGCCTGATAATCCCAAAATGTATAATTGTCAGAGGCCATATTGCGTACGCGAAAAGCCTCAGTCAGGCCAAGATTTTTCAACCGTTGAAACGCCTCACGCGATTGCGGCAAGTATAATGCATCGTCTAGCCATGGCTTTATGTCCCAGCAATCCTCGATCTGCGGAATAACGTTGTAATCCCCAGCCATCAGAAACGGTTCTTCCAGGGCCAGTAATTCCTGCGCACGGGTATATTGGCGCTTCATCCACGCCAGTTTATAATCATACTTCGGCCCCGGCACCGGATTGCCGTTGGGCAGATATAGCCCACAAACCCGCACAGGCTGCTTATCACCGATAACAGTCGCTTCAATCCAGCGGGCATGGTCATCCGCCTCATCACCCGGCAATCCGCGTGTGATATCTTCCAGTGGAAGTTTTGAAAGTATTGCCACCCCGTTGAAACTTTTTTGTCCATGTGTTTCAACAGCATACCCAAGGTCTTCAATTGCTTCACGTGGGAAATTTTCGTCTATGGATTTAATTTCCTGCAACAGGGCAACATCAGGTGCCGCCTCTTGCAGCCAAGCCAAAAGGGCGGGCAGACGGGCTTTGATGCCGTTGATATTGAACGATGCTATTTTCATGTGGCCTAGACTTACATCGAAAAGCTGGTTCCGCAACCGCAACTTGATGTGGCATTGGGGTTTTCGATGACAAATCGTGCGCCGATCAGCTCTTGCGTGAAATCAATCACCGCATCGGATAAAAATGGCAGTGATACGCTGTCGATCAGGACTTTCTGGCCGTCTTTTTCCAATATCAGATCATCGCCCAAAACGGCTTCATCCAGTTTGATCTCATATTGAAACCCCGAACAGCCACCGCCTTCGACGGCAATGCGCAGGGCTTGGGTACCGTTGTCTGCGTTAATCTCGGCCAGACGCGCAAATGCGCGGTCGGTGACTTTTGGTGGTAAGGTAAGCTGCATCTATCAAGCGGCCTTTAATTGGTTTAAGTGTTACCCTGAATATAGGCGCGGCAGTGCGCCGCCACAAGACAAAGGTTTCCGTAATGCTTGCAGCCTATGCATGTAACCCGAACAATAGCCGTGGACGGCTTCACCCCGAGGACGAATCTCAACACCGCTCAGCCTTTCAGCGAGATCGTGATCGTATCATCCACTCTACAGCATTTCGCCGCTTAATGCACAAAACACAAGTGTTTGTCGCTCACGAAGGTGGCTTGTTTCGTACACGCCTCACCCACACAATCGAGGTAGGGCAAGTCGCCCGCACCATTGCTTCTGTATTAGGCCTGAATGTGGAACTCACCGAGGCCGTGGCCTTGGCCCATGACCTTGGCCATACGCCCTTTGGTCATAACGGTGAAGATGTTCTGGCTGCCTGCATGGCCCCCTACGGCGGGTTTGACCATAATGCACAGGCCCTGAAAATTGTCACCGGTTTGGAACGCCATTATGCCGGATTTGACGGGTTGAACCTGACATGGGAAACGCTGGAAGCTATTGCTAAACACAACGGCCCTGTTACGGGTAACATACCGTTTTCATTAGAGGATTATAACAAAACTCATGATCTGGAGCTGGACACATATGCCAGCGCCGAGGCACAATCCGCCGCCATTGCCGACGATATAGCCTATAACAATCACGATCTTGATGACGGGTTGCGCGCGGGTCTCTTTACCGTCGACGACATCATCCGATTACCGCTGGTGGGAACTTGTTTTCGGGAGGTTGATCAAAAATACCCAAATCTTGACCCCGAACGCCGCAGGCATGAGGCTTTGCGCCGGGTGTTTGGCATTATGGTGCAGGATGTGGTCGCGGAAAGTCAGGCACGTATAACAGCCCTAGCCCCACAGTCAGCGCAGGATATCCGCAATCATTCCGCCCCTGTCATACAGTTCTCGGACAGCCTGTTTTCACAGCTCAAAGAGATCCGCAGCTTTCTGTTTACCCGCATGTACCGCCATAAGGACGTGAACGACATGCGTGAACGCACGGGCGTCGTTGTGCGCGATTTGTTTCAGACTTATATGGATAAGTCGCAGCTTTTACCCGAACACCGTCAACCCACTGCTGCAGGGAAAACTGCACAGGCGCGTGCCATTGCGGATTATATTGCGGGGATGACTGACCAGTTTGCCTTTCAGGAACATGAAAAACACTGCGCTTAACCGCTGGAATGCGCGCATAGTTTATGCTAACCCCGCGACAAACCTAATCGGAATACACTTATGAACCTGTTCGCTGACATACGCACCCTTGTTTTAGACGCACTTGCGCAAATGCAATCCGAAGGCAGCCTGCCCGCCGATCTGGATTTCGCCAATGTCACGGTCGAGCCGCCACGCGATGTATTGCACGGCGATATGGCAACCAATGCGGCCATGGTTCTGGCAAAATCCGCCAAAATGAAGCCGCGCGATATTGCCGAAACCTTGGTTGCAAAACTTGTTGCGGACGCGCGCATCATAGCCGCAGACGTAGCAGGCCCCGGTTTTTTGAATATGCGCCTAGATCCGCTAGTATGGCTTTCTGTTATTCCAAAGGCCATTGAAGATGGTGCTGAATTCGGTCGCTCGAACATGGGTGACAACAAAAAGGTTAATGTGGAATATGTCTCGGCCAATCCGACGGGCCCATTGCATGTAGGACACACGCGCGGCGCGGTTTTTGGCGATGCGCTGGCAAGTCTATTGGATTTTGCAGGTTATGACGTCACCCGCGAATATTACATCAATGACGGCGGTGCACAGGTCGATGTGCTGGCCCGCTCGGTTTATTTGCGGTATCTCGAGGCCAATGGCCAAGCAGTACAATTCGAAGACGGCACTTACCCCGGCGATTACCTGATCGCGGTGGGGCAGGATGTAAAGGCCAAATACGGCGACACATTGGTGGATAAACCTGAAAGTGAATGGTTGGCGGAACTGCGCTTGTTCTCGTCCGACGCAATGATGGCACTGATCCGCGCGGATTTGGCATCTATTGGCGTGAAAATGGATCATTTCTATTCGGAAAAATCGCTTTATGGCACTGGCCTTATTGAACAGGCTTTGGCCGATTTGGACGCCAAGGGACTGATCTACGAAGGCACGCTTGAGCCGCCCAAAGGCAAGCTTCCAGACGATTGGGAGCCGCGCAAGCAAACCTTGTTTAAATCAACAGCCCACGGCGATGATGTTGATCGTCCTATCAAAAAATCTGATGGCGGATGGACCTATTTCGCGCCTGACATTGCCTATCATTACGATAAAATACAACGCGGTTTTGATGAATTGATCGACATTCTAGGTGCAGATCACGGTGGCTATGTGAAACGGATGAAAGCTGCCGTCTCGGCCCTATCGGGTGGAACAGTGCCATTGGATATCAAGCTTACTCAATTGGTGAAACTGTATAAAAACGGCGAACCTTTCAAAATGTCAAAACGCGCTGGCACGTTTATTACGTTGCGCGATCTGGTCGAGCAGGTCGGCCCGGATGTGACACGGTTCGTGATGCTGACCCGTAAAAACGACGCACCTTTGGATTTCGATTTTGACAAAGTGCGCGAGCAATCAAAAGAAAACCCTGTTTTCTATGTGCAATATGCATTTGCGCGTATCAATTCAGTTATGAATAAAGCCAAAGAGGCCGGAATTGACGTCAGTGATACAGCGCTTGCGACGTCTGGAACCGCAAATCTGGCACATGACGCAGAGCTTATTGTGGCCAAAAAACTGGCCGAATGGCCGCGTTTGCTGGAACTGGCTGCCAAACACCATGAGCCGCACCGCATTGCATTTTATCTTTATGAACTGGCCTCGGATTTCCATTCATTATGGAATCGCGGCAAGGACGAGCCTGACCTGCGTTTCCTACAGGATGACAAATTTGATGTCTCGCAAGGAAAAATCAGCCTAATTCGGGCCGTAAGCGTTGTTATTTCCGCAGGACTTGGTATTTTAGGTGTAACGCCGATGGAAGAAATGCGATAATTTAAGCAAAAACAGCATATTTCGGGGTTGGAGCAGGCAAATACACAA
>JAJFHY010000181.1 GCA_021775375.1 Amylibacter sp.
CAAATGCCGGATTATCTGGATGCTGCCAAATTGGCAGAGGTTGAGGCACGTTTGGGGCGTTATCCACCGCTGGTTTTTGCAGGCGAAGTACGCTCTTTAAAATCAAAACTTGCGGCGGCTTCGCGCGGCGAGGCATTTTTGTTGCAAGGTGGTGATTGTGCGGAAAGCTTTGATGAATTCAGTGCGGATCTGATCCGCGACACTTATAAAGTGATGCTGCAAATGGCTGTTGTGCTGACTTATGGCGCCAAGGTTCCAGTGATCAAACTCGGCCGTGTGGCCGGGCAGTTTGCCAAACCACGTTCGACACCGACCGAAACTGTAGATGGTGTGGAATTGCCAAGCTATCGCGGTGATATCATCAACAAGCTGGATTTTACGCCTGATGCGCGTATCCCAAATCCTGAAAATATGTTGCGCGCCTATACGCAGGCAGCGGCTTCTTTGAACCTGTTGCGGGCGTTCAGCACAGGTGGATATGCGGATATTCATCATGTGCACGAATGGAATTTGGGCTTTGCCAATGCAGCAGGGGCGGCTGAAAAATACAAGCGTCTTGCAGATCGCATTTCCGACAGTCTGGATTTTATGAATGCCGCCGGGGTGAATTCGCAAACCGCTAACGCTTTGCGCACAGTGAATTTCTACACAAGCCATGAAGCACTGTTGCTGGAATACGAAGAAGCATTATGCCGTGTGGATAGCACCACCGGACTGCCGGTTGCGGGATCGGGCCATCTGATCTGGATCGGTGATCGTACGCGTCAGCCCGACGGTGCGCATGTAGAGTTCTGCCGCGGTGTGCAAAACCCGATCGGCTGCAAATGCGGCCCGACGATGACAACGGATGATTTGCTGCGTTTGACCGACAAGTTGAACCCGGAAAATGAAGAAGGTCGTCTGACATTGATTGCGCGGTTTGGTGCGGGCAATGTTGGTGAGCATTTACCCAAGCTTATCAAAGCGATAGAGGCTGAAGGGCGCAATGTTCTATGGACGTGTGATCCGATGCACGGCAACACGATCAAATCATCGACCGGCTTTAAAACACGGCCCTTTGATAGCATTCTGCGTGAAGTGCGCGAATTTTTTGCGGTACATCAGGCCGAAGGTACAGTGCCGGGCGGTGTGCATTTCGAGATGACTGGTAAAGATGTGACTGAATGTACGGGCGGTGTTCGCGCTGTGACGGATGAAGATCTGTCCAGCCGTTATCACACAGCGTGCGATCCGCGTCTGAACGCATCGCAATCGCTTGAACTGGCGTTTTTGGTGGCTGAAGAGCTGGAAACCCGTCATCAGGCAAAACGCAAAGCGGGTTAAGCCTACTTAACAATACGCAGATGAGGCGGCTTGGCAAAGGCCGCCTTTTTTGGTTTTGGTTGAAACGGCTGTTGATCTTCAGCCAATTCAGCCACCAGTTTCGGCAGAATGGATTCAGCGGCAATAATCCGCGTTTGCGTCATTGATCGAACAGTAAACCGTGTCGGAAAACCCGGGTTATTGGGGTCGACATTTACACAGCCCAGAATGCGGCTGATCGTGTTATCTTCATCGGCCATAGGCAACAGAACCATGCGGGCTGTTGGGGATAATTGGAAATCCACTATCTGTGGGCTTGCAAGGCACGCCTGTATAGCTTCATTGAACGCATTTCGGCCCTCTTGTGTGATCATCGCATAGGCCGGCATGCCGCGCATCTCCATTCCCATGCAATCACAGAGCTTACTGCCTGCCAGTCGAAAACGGATATTGTCGGGCGTATTAGCTTCCAGAATAAAGGTGTGATTCAGTGATTTACGCAAAGCGCGCGGGTCGATTTCAGAACGCTTGGGTACCAAACGCCCGTCGCGCAGACCCTCCCAGTAATCTAGAACCTCTTGTACAATACTATCATTCACGACGCACCCGTTCACAATCAGGGGGATAATTGTCCCGCCATCATCACTTAAATTATGCATTTACAGCCTACCATTTCAAGAACTCGCTAAATTTTCGGTGAATTGTTGAGAAATGCGATAGAATTTGGTAACGCTTTCTTAACATTTTCCGATAGGGCCTTTTTACATAAAAAAGTCTAAAAAGAGAGGTAATATTTAATAAATGGTTAATTCAATGACAGGGTTCGCGTCTTTGGGCGGCGAATATGAGGGTGCAAACTGGGTCTGGGAAATTCGCAGCGTGAACGGCCGCGGGTTGGATGTAAGGGTGCGTTTGCCGGAAGGTTATGACGGGATTGAAAAGTTCGTCAAATCCGCAACGTCCAACTCCTGCGCACGTGGCACGGTGAATGTCGGGTTGCGTGTCAAGCAAGGGGCTGAAGGTGGGGCTCCTGTTTTAAATGCAGCGAATTTAGATGTTGTTATCGATGCGGTGAAGGCTGCAGAGGAACGTGCTTTGGAAAAAGGGCTGTCATTGGCAGTGACGCGGGCGGCTGATTTATTATCAACTCGCGGCGTGATCGAAATGGCATTTGCCAAAAGCGATGATGATGTGGAATTACAGGCTGCCATCAAAGCAGATTTCGGGAAATTATTAGAGGATTTTGTTACTGCGCGCGGGGCTGAAGGCGCCAGTTTGTTGACAATCTTGACCCAGCAGGTCGACCGGATCGATAACCTGACACAACAATCGGCGGATTTGATTGCGAAACGCAGCACACATACCGAAGCACTGTTTCGCGATAATGTGCAAAAGATCATGAATAATGCCGACGGTGTGGATGAGGCACGGTTGACGCAGGAACTGGCGATCATGGCGGTGAAATCCGACGTGATGGAAGAACTGGACCGGTTACGCGCACATATTGCCGCTGCGCGTGATTTACTGGCAACCACTGGCCCGATCGGGCGCAAATTTGATTTTTTGACACAGGAGTTTAACCGTGAAGCCAATACTTTATGTTCAAAATCCAATTATACTGCGTTGACGCAGGTGGGATTAGAGTTAAAGACAGTGATAGACCAGATGCGTGAACAAGTTCAGAATGTGGAATAGGGATGACCGTTAAAAACCGCCGTGGATTGCTGATTATCCTGTCGTCACCATCGGGTGCCGGTAAATCGACCCTGTCGCGTATGCTGTTGGACTGGGATGACAGTTTAAGCTTCTCGGTTTCCGCAACGACACGCGGCCCGCGACCGGGTGAGATCGAAGGACAGGATTACTTTTTCAAATCGCGTACAGAGTTCGAAACCATGGTTGCGGATGGTGAGATGCTGGAACATGCGGAAGTTTTCGGTAATCTTTATGGCTCACCGGCAGCCCCCGTGGAAGCGGCGGTCTCGAATGGCAATGATGTGATCTTCGATGTGGACTGGCAGGGTGGCCAGCAAATCGGGGCCTCTGCGATGAAGCAAGACGTGGTGTCGATCTTCATTTTACCGCCCTCAATAGCCGAGTTAAAACGCAGGTTAATTGCACGCGGACAAGACAGTGACGAGGTGATTGCAGGCAGAATGTCAAAATCAAAGGCCGAGATCAGTCATTGGGCGGAGTATGAATACCTTATTGTGAATGATAATCTGCAACAATCGCTCGAGACTTTGAAATCCATCCTGACGGCAGAACGCACCAAAAGAGTGCGCAGAAATGATCTGATGGATCACGTGAATAGTTTGAATGCTGAATTTGAGGAAATGTTATGACGCTTTACGCTTTAGACGGGGTTGCCCCGACGCTGCCTGATGACGGTGATTTCTGGGTTTCCCCGAATGCGCAAGTGATGGGGAAAGTGACGCTTGAAAGCCGCGTCAGTATCTGGTTCGGGGTTGTTATCCGCGGTGACAATGATCTGATTACTGTAGGCCATGGGTCAAATGTTCAGGATAACACGGTTATTCACACTGACTTGGGATATCCCACAACTATCGGTAAAAATTGCACAATCGGACACGGTGCTATTATTCATGGATGCACAATTGGTGATAATTCTTTGGTCGGGATGGGCGCTAAGGTATTGAACGGCGCGGTTATCGGGCGCAATTGTCTGATCGGTGCGGGTGCGTTGGTGACCGAAGGCAAGGTTATTCCTGACGGTTCTTTGGTTGTCGGCATGCCGGCAAAGGCAATCCGCACATTGGATGCAGACGCTATCGAAGGGCTAAGACAGGCAGCGCTGCATTATCAAGATAATTACCGCAGATACAGCAATGGGCTGGTAGAAGTTTAGTACAGTTTGTTTAAGTCTGTATCAGCATTGAAATATCGCCACCGTTTTTACCCATATGCAAAGTGTATCCCAAATCATCCAACAGGCTTTGTGCGAGGTTGAACTGGATAAATGACGGGCCGGTCTGGGAGCTGATACGCATCGTTTGTGTGTCCCAAAACCCATTCGTTTTAAGATCGCGACCTGTTATATCGAAACGTAAATCTGTATCTGTACGTGATACTTTAAGTGTGCCGCCATAAGGTTGTATCTTTTCGATACACAGCAACAACAGGAAGCAAAGTTTTAATTCTATACGCTCAAGCGGTGTGTTGATTGCCCATATCAGTTTCAGTGGCATGCCGTGATATGTGTTGGCCAGAATATCTTTGATCTCGGAATATGCGATTGTACCGCTGCTGGCGGCATCACCAAATGCAACCCTTAGAAATCTGACTTTTGCGTTTGCGGATTTTACACTGTCGTTTATCAAAGCCATTTCCGGGCTTTGCGGCGCGCCTGAAAGTTCTAGCAGTTCAATGCCATTGCTGATAGCACCAATGGGGCTGATTAAATCATGGCATATACGCGCGCTGATCATCGCAGCAATGTCGGTTTGTTTATTGGGCATCACGTGTACTTTCAGTGGGGTAGGATTGATAATGAATGATTTTCTGACGCTGGGGGACTTTGTGCGCCATCCTGATCAGCAAGATTGGGGGCTGGGGCAAGTCCAGTCGGTGATTGACGGAAAGATTACTGTTAACTTTGAGCATGCAGGTAAAGTGGTCATAGATGGCTCTCATGTTGTGTTGCGTCTTGTGATTGAGCAGAAATGATATTGGTTAATTCATCGTTAAAATGAAACTGCAACCTAAAGTTGTTATCATTAAGGTATAGGTAAGGCAATGTTTGCAAAATTTCCTTAAAAGCCCTATGACCGCCGAAAATGAGCACAGCGAAATTTGGGACAATGATATCAAGCGAAACAAATTTTCGGATCAAACTGGTCGAGACACCGGAAGAAATGTGCGCAGCGCATAGGCTGCGATACCGCGTTTTTGTAGAGGAGTTGGGTGCGGAAACAAGCCCGGCCTCTGATCGGCCTAGCATGGAGTGTGATGTCTATGACGCCTATTCCGACCATTTGATTTTGCAGGATAAATCATTGCCCCATGATGATAATGTGGTTGGTGTTTACCGTCTTTTGCGCGGTAATGTGGCGTCAAACGGACCCGGATTTTATTCGGCAAACGAATTTAAATTGGATAGAATTTCAGGCTGCGGGCGCAAGTCTGTTGAATTGGGGCGATCTTGTGTGGATGCGCGTTATCGTAACGGTGTAGCAATGCATTTGTTGTGGAATGGTTTGGCGGATTATGTGGCAACGCATGACATCGAAGTTCTGTTTGGTGTCGCATCATTTCACGGCACTTATCCTGCGGCTATTTCACATGCGCTTTCGTATTTGCATTATAATTACCGGGCGCCGGATGATTTACTGGCAACGGCATATGGTGAAAATGCGATCGCCATGGATATTTTAGCCGAAAAAGATACAGACCGCGTTACGGCTTTGGCCCAAATACCACCTTTGATAAAGTCGTATTTACGCTTGGGCGGATCTGTGGGATCGGGTGCTTATATCGATTACGGCTTCAATACGATTGACGTTTGTCTGGTGATGGACACGGCACGCATGGCGCAAAAATACAAAGCCTTTTACCTACGCGACAGTGCTGCATGATCGGTTGGGATGCATCCTATAAAGTTTCACTGGACCGCCCGACAGCACTTGGCTGGTTGCTGGTGTTTGTACGCCTTATCCCATGCGTTCTAACCATTGCGTTTCTGATGATACCGTTGGTTATCCTGCGTTTTCTTGGTCAATGGCGAATGGGGCAACGTGTTGTGCGACTGGCCTGTTGGATATGTCTGAAAATTGTCGGCCTGTCTGTGACAAGCACAGGTAAACCGATGCAACATGCAGGTGTTGTGGTGGCCAATCATTCATCATGGCTGGATATTCTGACGTTGAATGTCAGCCAGCGGGTTTATTTTGTGGCCAAATCAGAAGTGCGGTCATGGCCAGCGATTGGCATAATGGCACGTGCTGTGGGCACTGTTTTTATCCGTCGCAAGCGTGAAGACGCGAAACTGCAGCATGATCTGTTTATGGAGCATGCGAAACAAGGCCATAAGCTGTTATTTTTTCCAGAAGGCACCAGCACGGATGGGTGCCGCGTTTTACCGTTCCGGTCATCTTTATTTCAGGCATTTTTTGCGCCTGATCTGGTGCATCTTATGTGGGTACAACCCGTTACGGTTCGCTATGATGCTCCGCGTGGGAAGCCTGCGGGATTTTATGGTTGGTGGGGAGATATGGAGATGTTTGAACACATCGCCCATGTGCTGTCGCAACCCAGACAAGGATGCGTGGAAGTGATCTTTCATGCGCCACTGAAGTTTGAAGATTTTGCTGATCGCAAAGCATTGGCACAGACAGCGTATCGGATTGTAGCGGATGGACTGCCGGATTAACTGATCCGTTTGATGTATTCGCCAAGCGTGCTGCTTGGGTCGTCAGTGCCCCAGATTTCATCGCCAAGAGCAAAGAAATCGACGACAGGGGCAAGCATTGTAGCCGCTTCGAGCGTGACATTGCCTTCGGCGACCACGGGGACTTCGACAGTTTCAGACCACCATTCGAACAGATCGAACGGGGCAAGTTTGCCGCTGCCAAGGGCGGTTTCAACGACAGGGCCAAATGAGATGTAATCAGCCCCGATTTCACCTGCGGTCATGCCTGCATGACGTGATGCGCCGCAATATGTGCCGACAATGGCATCCGCGCCCAAGGCTTCACGCACATCGCGGACTTGGCGTGAGCTGTCAGGCAGATGTACACCGTCCAACCCGTGAGGGTCGACAAGGCGAAAGTGGCTTTCGATAACGATGGCAACATCACGGGCATGGCAGGTTTCACGCAATTGGTCGGCTGCTGATGCAATATCGCGTTCATCGGTGCTGGAAAGAGCCAAACGTACGCAGGCGATGTCGTGGGTGTCGAGTACAGCAGACAGCTGTTTATTGAACGCCGCCAGATCAAACGTGCCGGGGGTAATCAGATAAATCTGCGGAGTTAGTTTTTCATCGATCTCTGACATGCCATTCACCCTTGGTTTTGCAAGGGTTTAGCGGGGGTTGAAGGGCGCGTCTAGGGTAAAGCCGTATTTCCTTTGGCTTGGGTGAATAGCCCAGATACTAGCCGGGACACCGACCGATACGCTGTGCGCTACCTTCACCGTACAGGAATATATCTTTGCCCTGATTTATCTGCATCATGCCTGAAACGGACCCGCTGATCTTTGTGCGGCTATATCTGAATGCAGCTTTCCCGCTGGAGGTTATTTTCATGCTCTCAAGTTCCGGGCGGCATGCAAGATCGAATTTCACCGTGTTTAATGTGTCTTTCAAATCCGTAACCGTGCATTTTGCGTCACCTGCTGTCAGTTTAACCAACAGATCAGATAGGTTTTGTTTGGCATCTTCGGGCGTAATACATTCAGTTTTTGCAGTCTCTGAAGGCGCCAGAATGCCGGGAATAGTCAGGTTATGGGAATATTCCCATAACCCCGGTTCGACCTGGATAATGCGATCCGCAGCAATAGTGGGGGCAGTATAAACGGCGGCGCAAGTGATGGAAATAATCAGCCTTGCATTCGTCATGGATAAACTCCTTTACCTAAAACGCCCCCACGTTTTCATTCCTTCAAAATAGATGTTCCCGCATAGATTGCCGATGCACCCAGCATTTCCTCGATACGGATCAGCTGGTTGTACTTGGCCAGACGATCAGAACGCGACAGTGAACCGGTTTTGATCTGGCCGCAGTTGGTGGCCACAGACAAATCAGCGATGGTCGCATCCTCGGTTTCGCCCGAACGGTGTGACATCACGGACGTAAAGCCCGCGCGGTGCGCCATTTCAACAGCTTCCAGTGTTTCAGTAAGGCTGCCGATCTGGTTTACTTTCACAAGGATAGAATTGGCGGACCCGCTTTTGATGCCTTTGGACAGACGTTCCGTGTTGGTTACGAACAGATCATCGCCAACCAACTGGCATTTATCACCAATCATATCGGTTAGGATTTTCCAGCCATCCCAATCGTCTTCGTGCATACCGTCCTCAACACTGAAAATCGGGTAATTGGCTACAAGCTCGGCCAGATATTGAGCGTTCTCAACAGACGTGCGTTTCTTGCCTTCGCCTTTGTAATTATAAATGCCGTCCTCAAAATATTCGGACGCAGCGCAATCAAGTGCCAGAACAATATCCTTGCCCGGTTTATAGCCAGCTTTTTTAATGGCTTGCATGATGAAATCCAAGGCTTCGGTGGTCGAGCTTAAATTCGGGGCAAAACCGCCTTCGTCGCCGACACTTGTTGAATGACCTGCGTCTGACAGCTCTTTTTTCAGGGTGTGGAATACCTCGGCACCCATGCGAATTGCCTCTCGAATGTTTTCAGCGGCAATGGGCGCAATCATGAATTCCTGAATGTCGATCGGGTTATCCGCATGCTCGCCGCCGTTGATGATATTCATCATCGGCACGGGCAGGGTACGCGCAGAGGTGCCGCCCACATAACGGTAAAGCGGTTGATCGGAAAACTCAGCTGCTGCTTTCGCCACGGCCAAGGAGACGCCCAAAATGGCGTTGGCGCCAAGGCGGGCTTTGTTGGGGGTGCCGTCAAGCTCGCACATGATGCCGTCAATTTCGACTTGTTCCATTGCATCTGCACCAATAAGTGTTTCGGCTATTTCACCGTTCACCGCATCGACTGCGTTTAGAACGCCTTTGCCCATGTAGCGTGATTTGTCACCGTCGCGCAGTTCTACCGCTTCATGTGCGCCTGTGGATGCGCCGGACGGTACTGCCGCGCGACCCATGGCACCGCTTTCCAGTGTAACGTCGACTTCAACAGTCGGGTTGCCACGGCTGTCCAGTATTTCGCGGGCGAAAATATCGATAATAGTGCTCATGTTTAGTCCTTTTTCTTCGGCACTCCGTAGAGTTCCAGTCTGTGGCCGCGTAGGGAATATCCCAGTTTGGCGGCAATTTTTTCTTGCAATTCTTCAATTTCTTTGTCGACAAATTCGATGACTTCACCTGATTGTATATCGATCAGATGGTCGTGGTGATCGCGTTCGGCATCTTCATATCGCGCACGGCCGTCACCGAATTCGTGGCGCTCCAGAATACCCGCCTCTTCAAACAGTTTTACGGTACGGTATACGGTGGCCAGAGAGATGCCTGCGTCTACGTTTGATGCACGGGCATAAAGCTCTTCTACATCAGGGTGATCCGTGCACCCTTGTAAGACCCGCGCAATCACACGGCGTTGTTCGGTCATTCGCAGGCCATTGGCCTCGCAACGGGCTATGATTGTGTCTTTTGTCATGCCAGGTTCCCTTACATATCGCCCTTTTAACGGGTCGAAGCCTATGTTCAAGTGCGTTAACGGTAAAGCCTACAACAAATCCGGTGCGCGACCCAACCTGTTGGCCAATGGGGCTATGGTCAGGCCCTGGACGATGATGGAAAAGACCACGACCATATAAGTCGCGGCTAATATGATCGGTTTCCACTCACTGTCAGGCAAGGTCAGGGCCAAAGCGACCGAGATACCGCCCTTTAGACCGCCCCATGTCATGATCGGTATTACGTCGGATGTGAATTGACGAAACGGTCTGAGTATAAGCAGCGGAATTGTAACGGCGGCGGCGCGCGCGGTGAGGGCCAGTACGATACACAATACACCGCCCCAAAGTGCGTTGACGGTGAAGGTAACCGCGAAAACCTCAATCCCGATAAGCAAAAACAGAATTGCGTTTAATATCTCGTCAATGAGTTCCCAAAATTTGTTCAGGTATAATCGTGTCTGTTCCGACATGCCGTATTTGACCCCGACATCGCCGATGAAAAGTCCGGCAACGACAGCCATGATCGGACCCGACATATGGAGATAAACTGCCAGCTCGTATCCGCCAAAAGCCAGACCAAGCGAAAGAAGTACCTCCAATGAATAGTCGTCAATGCGTTTCATCACCTGAAACACCAGATAGCCCAGCACTGCACCCAGTACAGCACCGCCTATAGCCTCTTGTGCAAAAAGTTTGATCGCCCCCATGACGCCTTCATCGTGATGCGCGTCTGACGGAAAGGCGATGCCTACAATGATCAGAAACACCACATAGCCAACGCCGTCGTTGAACAGGCTTTCACCTGCGATTTTGGTTTCCAGTGACTTGCGCAGATTGGCCTCTCGCAGTACGCCCAGAACGGCTACGGGATCGGTTGGTGTGATCAATGCGCCGAACACAAGGGCCACAATCAGCGGTGCACCGGTAATCCAGCTAAAACCGTAACCGACAATAGTGGTGGATATCGCCACACCGAGTGTGGCCATCAGCAAAACGACCCAAGCCTGTTTGCGCAGATCGCTTATCTTGACATGCAGAGCGCCCGCAAACAGCAGCAATCCCAGCATACCTTCCAGCAGGGCGTCCGAGAACTCGATGTCACGGACGATTTTCTGGACTGTATCGGCAGTATTCAAAGCGGGGAAAATCGCATCAATGCCCATCACCCCCAAGGAAGCCATAAGCGCTACCACCAGAATACCGATGGAGGAGGGAAGCTTTAAAAACAGATAGTTAATCGCCCCGAACACGCCGGCAAGGACGATAAGAAGCGAGGCGACTTGCAGGATGGTCATGGATGGGTTCCCCGTTGGATTTAGGGTGGTGTTTAGCATTGGCGGCGAGAAGGGGAAAGGGGTGTGCTAAAATCGTATGGCGGATAGTATTAATGTGTTTCTTCACAAAGTTCCGTTAATCTATCCATAATTGGAATTAGCTGCATTAGTTGACCTATTATTAAAGAGGGGGCGTCATAGTTCCGTTGAGTACCATCAAGAAATGTATGCGCTGCCTTATCTCGGTTCTTTTTTAACGGCTTATTGATAATAGTTTTTAGTTGGCCGAGTTTCCCCTCTTCTTCAAGAGTTTTTTCAATGTCTATGAATTTCACTAAACCCATAGCATGAACTAATAATGGAGCTGTATGTGTCTTATAAGTAAATCCATAATTCTTCTCAATTTTTTCGGTTAGGTATGTTTGATCAGTTTCATTTGGAAGAGATACACACACAGATTTCCTTGCAATTATATCAAAACTCATTTCTAACCATCCGCAAAACTCTATGACAGCTAACTTGGCAAAAACGACAGCTTCTTCACTGTCTTCCGAGGATAAATGTTCTTGGTACTTAGCGTCTAAGAAACTGAGTGTTTTTATTAGTCGATCTGAATTTAGCATTTAGCTGAATATTTCTACAGCTTTAGTTAAACGAGCAATGACTTTATCGGTAGCTGCCAAGCCTTCTTTTAAGGCATCCACGCTAAATAATTCATCGTCACGAAGCGTGTGATACATACTTTTTAATTGTTCATCGGTTTTTAATAATACAGCACCTTTGTTTCGTATGATCGCAACGAATATTGCCTCTATTGTTGCTTTACTAAGCCGAGGGAATGGTTCAGCACCTAGGATTTTCTCATAGATGGTTGTAATTGCAAATTCCAGATCAGCTTTGAAATCGTCTATGTCGCCATCCCTATTATCACTCATAAATGTATTAAGGTATTTTGCTAACGGCCCATGATAGTTTTCAAAGTCATTTGAAAGTGCTAGCCCTCGTAATAATAATTCTTCATTAGAAAAACGATACTTCTTGGTTTCTGAAATATCGAATAAGCTTTTAAACGTTTCTGATTTTGAAATCTCTTGTAAAAGAGTATTTAAAGTACCCTGATAGATACAGTTTCGAATCTCCTGATTATTCAATTTTGAACCACCAGTGTTTAATCTGTGAAATATTGTGAACAGGTACTCTTGATGGTCTTGTTTTATAAATCACAACGAATTACTGTAACTGGAATTGTAGTATCTTCTATTCTGGAATATTTGGTTGGTGACTTCTCTTTTACGGTAAAAACTTTCTTATTTGATAGATCATCATCAATATCATCAAGTTTTGATAGGCGCCAATTATCATCCGAAAGGAATGAAATGATTGAAGACATTCTTTGCAATCCATCAACCATATACCTTTTATCAGTACGGTAATCTAATGCGATACACATGCTTGGAATAGGCAATTGTTTGGCTAGGGAATCTATAAATCGTGTTTTTGCTGCAGGCCCCCAAACTTCTTCTCGTTGGAAGTCAGGTTGAATATCCAATTTCCCAGTTGAATGAAGCCGCATTAAGTCAGAACATGATCTCAATTCATTAAAAGCAACAATATCCATTGGTGGAATTTCATTAGTTTCATCGCTTGAAGATAATTCAGACTCTTTTTTCTCAAGTTCATCGTCAATTATAGTTTTTTCGGTCATTTCACTCAACTTTAAATATTTAAAACGTACCAAGCACAATTACTGGTATAAATGCAAGTAAATGATCTTCTTTCACAATCAAATGCCAGACCCCGCAGGAGGCGAGGTCAGGTCTTCCGCAAGGGTTCGGGGTTGGTGCATAGATAATAACACGAAAAAGGGCACCCCGTTTCCAGAGTGCCCGACATCGACAAATATAGGGGGGGGGAGAGTTATTCG
Organism: Amylibacter sp.; assembly: GCA_021775375.1. Classification (GTDB taxonomy): domain Bacteria; phylum Pseudomonadota; class Alphaproteobacteria; order Rhodobacterales; family Rhodobacteraceae; genus Amylibacter. The sequence continues at coordinate 12,832 of JAJFHY010000181.1, forward strand.
TCGAAGTTTACCTGTTCCGTCAGTTTCAGCGATGCGGGCCGTAGTTTGGCGATCTCGATCAGCGGTTTGTCATCTGCTGTGAATGCGCCCCAACTGGCCACTAACGCAGAAGGCTTGGTGCCGGGTTTCAGCGGGTACTCGCCGTTGCTTTTTGCGTAAATCTCTTGTGCATTGCCCGATGATAGCCATTCCATCAACTTGATGGCGGCGTCTTTGTTCGGGGCGGCTCTGGTCATAGCAACGCCTGACAGATTGACGTGTGTTCCGCCACCTTCGAAAGTCGGGAAGACAATGCGCGCACTGTCGGCCCATGCCACTTGTTCGGTGTTTTCCATCATTTGCTTCATGTAATAGGTGTTGCCAATGGAAATATCGCATTCGCCCGCAAATATTGCTTTGATCTGTGCGCGGTCATTGCCTGACGGTTTGCGGGCCAGATTGGCTTTGATACCTTCCAGCCATGCCTTTGCGCCGTCCTGCCCGTGATGCGCGATGACAGCGGATGTAAGTGCAAGATTATAGGCGTTGGTGCCAGAACGGATGCAAATACGGCCTTTCCATTTCGGGTCTGTCAGGTCTTCGTAGGTTGTAACCTCGCCGTCTTTTACGCGGGTCTTGGAAGCGTAGACCACACGGGCACGCGACGTCAGGCCAAACCAGTGGCCATTTGGGTCGCGGTAGGCTGCGGGGATGTTTGCCTTTAGCGTGTCCGAGTTGACCGGCTGTGTTACACCAGCTTCGACAATGGCGTTCAGGCGCGAAATGTCAGTGGTCATCACCAGGTCTGCAGGCGAACGTTTGCCCTCGGCGGTCAGTTTCTCGACGATACCTTTTTTCAGGAAGGAAACATTGACTTCTATGCCGGTTTCTTTTGTGAAAGCTTCAAACAGTGGCGCTACAAGAAAAGGTTGGCGAGACGAATAAACGTTGACTTCATCTGCAAGAGCGGGTGCGGTTATGGCCATGAGAGTTGTGACAATGACTGCGGTTTTAATTTTCACGAACATTTCGAATCCTTGGGTTGTTACGTGAAAACATTTAAACCTGACTAAAATAGTCGGGTCAATGGAAAAACTAACTATAATCTTAGTATCTAATATCTGTATAACCTGCTACTCCTGAACTATGGCTATTAAAGCTCAGGACAAATAATGACACAAAAAACGAAGATGGAAGTATCTGAAGAATGGTTTCGGCGGGTTTGGCTGGAAGAAGATACAAGCGCTATCGATGAAATTCTATTGCCTGAAACCAATGCGAGTGGACTTGGCAGCCATCCCCATATCGGGCCGGATGAATTCCGGTATTTTCACGCGGGCCTTTTGGGCCTGATGGAGCAGGTAACCGTCACAAGCGATCTTCACATCGAACAGGGCGACTGGTTGGCGCAATTGGTGACGGTCAAGGGCGTCTGCCGTAAAACTAGCCGCGAGGTTTCTATGTTGGGGCAGATGATGTTGAAAATTATCGAC
>JAJFHY010000182.1 GCA_021775375.1 Amylibacter sp.
CAAACTGTAATGACGGTTGTCATTTTTGGCTCCTCATTTTATTTTTCCTTTTACAACAGAAGATACTTGGAAAATACAATCAGAAACGACCTGTTAAGGGAAAAATTAAACACTTGTTAACCAATTTTGATCAAAAGTTAAGCACAGGTATAAAAATAATCAGGTAACAGCGGTGAGGTAACGGAATGCAGACGCAAGTGCTGATTGTGGAAGCTCAAGAGAGTCTTGGGAAGCTCTGGCAGAACTTTCTAAAGCGACAAGGATTTGAAGTTGCATTGGCGGTTAGCCAAAAGGATGCGATTGATAGCTTACGGTTTGATCAATGGGATGTTCTGGTGATTGATTTAATGCTTCCAAACTCCAGTGTCTTGGCTATTTCAGATTTCGCAAGCTACAAAAATCCCGATATTTCGATTATTGTGGTTTCGGCAAGCAGCTTCTTTTCCGACGGGTCAATCTTTGAACTGCTTCCGAATGCACGCGGCTTTATGAATCAACCGATTGAACCGGATGATTTGGCCGCAGTCGTTGATCATTGCACCAGAACAGCTAACCGCGACCGTGCGGTGTGTGCCAGTTAATGACAGGGTTGATCGGTATGATCCTGTAGGGATTAATCGTGTCATGGCTGTAATGGTAATGGCGAACGATGTGGTCAAAATTGACGGTCTCCGCAACGCCTTTCCATTGATATAATTCACGCGCATATGCCCAAAGGTTTGGAAAATCTATCAGTCGGCTGCGGTTACATTTAAAGTGTAAAACATACACAGGATCAAAACGTGCAAGCGTTGTGAACAGGCGCCAATCAGCCTCTGTAATCAGATTGCCGGCCAGATACCGGTTTTCGCTTAAGTGGCTTTCCAGCCAGTCTAAAGTTTCGAAAAGCTTCAGAACTGCCTCATCATACGCTGCTTGCGTGGTGGCAAAGCCCGCTTTGTAAACACCGTTGTTCACATCCTTGTAAATACGCTCGTTTAACGCATCGATTTTTGTGTGCAGGTTTTCCGGATAATAATCGTCTCGATTACCTGTCAGATCATTAAAGGCACTGTTGAACATGCGTATGATTTCAGAAGACTCGTTGGACACGATTGTATCGGTTTTTTTGTCCCAAAGAATAGGAACCGTAACGCGGCCTGTCATATCGGGTTTGGCGCGCAGGTAAATATCGCGCAGAAATTGTGTGCCGAACAGACTGTCACCCTTTGCAATACCGTCCGTTTCAAACGTCCAGCCATCGTCCAGCATTTCAGGATGTACGAAATCTACAGAAATGTGATCATCCAGCTGTTTAAGATTGCGGAAAATCAGTGTGCGATGTGCCCAGGGACAAGCGGCGGAGACATATAGATGGTAACGACCGCTTTCGGGCGTATAGCCACCAATGCCGGTTGGGCCAGCGCTGCCGTCGGGCGTAATCCAGTTGCGAAATGCGGCAACCGAGCGTACAAATTTACCACCTGATTTACTGGTGTCATACCATTCGGTTGACCATTTCCCATCTACTAACTGACCCATTGCAAAGCTCCTTTTTGCCACCGATATAGAATTGCGTTAGATATGACATCTGTTTTCGACGCATCACAGAGTTTGTATTTGGACAACAATCGCTTCCATTGTCGCATGAGGGGTGCAAATGGACGGGAAACGGATTGCAAGTTTTCACCCCGTTTCATATACGGGGAGCAGGACGAAGCCCTTAGGGGCCGGAAAGGAGCGTTTTTGCGCATTGACCCAAGTAGGGGGTGCAAGAAAACATCGTCGGGAAATCACGCCCCCTTTCTGTTTAATTGAATGAGGAGCGAACTGATGACACATACAGTTGAGAAAATCGGGGTAATGATATGCGGGCATGGCTCGCGTAGTGAAGATGCGGTTCAGGAGTTTTCGGTATTGGCAAAACGATTGCCGACCTATTTGCCCCCAGAGTGGCCTGTAGAATACGGTTATCTGGAGTTTGCCAACCCGGTTATTCGCGTCGGGCTTGATAGTCTACGCGATCAGGGTTGCACTAAAATTCTGGCGGTTCCCGGCATGTTGTTTGCCGCGATGCACTCCAAGAATGACATCCCCACGGTGTTGAATAAATACGCCGCCGAGAATGATATTGAAGTGCTATATGGCCGTGAATTGGGCGTTGACCCCAAGATGATTGCAGCCGCTGGTGCACGTATTCAAGAAGCGCTTGATCTGGCCAATGCAGAACGCGGTGAAGTGTCCTTGGAAGATACAGCACTTGTTGTAATCGGTCGCGGTGCCTCTGATCCCGATGCCAATTCCAACGTATCCAAAATCGCCCGCATGTTGTGGGAAGGCTTTGGATTTGGTTGGTGCGAAGTGGGTTATTCAGGCGTGACTTTCCCACTTGTAGAGCCCTGTTTGGATCACGTGGCAAAACTGGGCTACAAACGCGTTATCGTGTTCCCGTATTTCCTGTTTTCAGGCATCCTGATCGACCGCATCTACGGCTTTACCGATAAATGCGCAGAAAAATATGACAGTATTGAATTCGTCAAAGCTGCGTATCTGAATGACCACGACAAAGTGATCGAAACCTTTGCAGAACGCATTACCGAACAGGTCGGCGAAATACCTCCCGACAATTGTGCCGTCTGTAAATACCGCACCCAAATTCTGGGTTTTGAGGATGAGGTCGGCAGACCGCAAGAAAGCCACCACCACCATGTCGAAGGCCAAGGGGCAGAGGCGCCCGGCTCGAACGTGGCAGATTGCAAACTATGCGATGATTTCTGCACAGGCGAATGCCGCTTGTATCTGGAAGATCATCACCACCACGATCACGAGCATGGCCACGACCACAGTCATGACCATCACCATCACGCTACTTACCCCCACGCGAAACACCCGCACGGACCGGAAAGCACCCGTAGAAAGTGACTAAATCACCTACATATAAGCGGCGTTTAAGCTATGAACGCGTGCCGGGTGCAATCTACAAGCAAAGCTTTGCAACTGTGCAAAGCGAGGCGCGTCTGGAACGATTTCCGCAAGATATGCACGCTCTGGTAACCCGGTTGATCCATGCCTGTGGCATGGTGGAAATTGCTGATCGTTTAAGCTATTCGGGCACTGTTGCACAGGCGGGTCGTGCGGCGTTGCTGGCTGGAAAACCGATCCTGTGTGATTGTGAAATGGTAGGCGCGGGAATAATCCGCCGTTACCTGCCAAAGGACAACCAAGTGATCGTGACCCTGAATGACAGCCATGTCCCAGACCTTGCCAAAGAAATCGGCAATACCCGCTCGGCGGCAGCGGTTGAATTGTGGAAAGATCATCTTGACGGTGCAGTTGTGGCTATCGGCAATGCGCCAACTGCTTTGTTTCATCTGCTGGAACTACTGGACGCGGGCTATCCCAAACCCGCCTGTATTCTGGGGTTCCCCGTAGGGTTTGTAGGTGCCGCTGAAAGCAAAGCCGAGCTTGCCCGTGACCCGCGCGGTTGCTATTATATTGCATTACGCGGTCGCAAAGGTGGCTCTGCCATGGCATCGGCTGCGGTCAATGCGCTGGCGGCCGGCTTGATCGAGGTGCAACAATGACAGCGTGGTTGCACATTGTTGGTATTGGTGAAGACGGCTTGGACGGGCTAACGGCAAAGGCGCGGGCGTGTATTGCCTCTGCGGATTATATTGTCGGTGGTAAACGCCATCATGCTTTGGTTGGCGATTGTTCGGCCACGCGTATAAACTGGCCGTCACCTTTTGATGCACTGGAAACCAAATTACGCGAGTTGCGCGGTAAGCGTGTGGTTATACTGGCAACGGGTGATCCGCTTTGGTTTTCGGTTGGGAATAGGCTGGCAGCCTGCTTCGATGCATCAGAGCTGGCGTTTTACCCTCATGTCTCGGCTTTTCAACTGGCTGCGGCCGGATTGGGTTGGGCGTTGCAAAATATAAGTTGTCTAAGTGTTCATGGCCGCCCGATTGAACAGATCAAACCGCAGTTGCAACAGGGCCGCAAACTGTTGCTGCTGACCAGTAACGGCCAAGCGGTTGCGGATATCGCCGCTCTGTTAACAGAGGCTGGTTTCGGGCCAAGTAAATTGGTTGCCCTGTCCCATATGGGCGGGGAAAGTCAGGCGCGTTTTGACGGACTTGCCGAAAGCTGGGTGCATGAAGTCCCTGATCTCAACACGCTGGCGGTTGAATGTATTGCTGCCTCCGACGCGCAAGTATTCTCCGTTGGATACGGATTGCCGGATGATGCCTTTGCGCATGATGGCACCATGACAAAACAGGAAATTCGCGCAGTAACTTTGGCCAAGCTCGCCCCCATGCCAAACGCTTTGCTTTGGGATGTCGGTTGCGGTTGCGGCTCGGTTGCAGTGGAATGGATGCGGGCAGCGCAGGGTGCGCGGGCCATCGGGATTGAGGCACGCGAAGACCGTCGTGCTATGGCGACAGCGAATGCACTAAATCTGGGTGGGTTCAATCTGCCACTTGTTGCGGGTATGGCACCTGATGCCTTGAAGGATTTGGAAGCGCCTGATGCGGTTTTTGTCGGTGGCGGCTTAAGTGCCGAGGTGTTTGAGTTGTGTCTTGCAGCCTTAAAGCCGATGGGGCGTCTGGTTTGCAATGTAGTGACGCTTGGCTCGGAACAGGTGCTTTTGGAAAAATATGCAGTACATGGCGGCAGCCTGAGCAAACTGCAATTTGCCCAAGCGGTTCCCTTAGGCGGGCAGATGGGTTGGAAGCCTGCAATGCCTGTCACGCAATATAGTTTGGTAAAGAAATGAACGGAAAACTTTACGGCATTGGTCTGGGTCCCGGCGACCCGGAGCTGATGACCTTGAAAGCCGCGCGTTTGATCGGGGCGGCAACCTGTGTGGCCTATCCGATGCTGGAAACGGGTGCGAGTTTTGCGCGGGCGATTGCGCAAGAACATTTGCGTGATGGTGTGCAGGAGATTGCCATCGCGATCCCTATGACGGTTGCCCGCAAGCCTGCGCAAGACGCATATGACATGGGTGCAGATGAAATCCGTAAGGTCCTGAAAACAGGCCGGGATGTGGTGGTTCTTTGTGAAGGCGACCCATTCTTCTATGGCTCGTTTATGTACCTTTTTTCCCGCTTGTCGGAAGATTTTAAGGTCGAAATCGTGCCGGGAGTGAACTCGGTTTCGGCCTGTGCATCCGTGGTTGAACGCCCGTTGGTGGCCCGCAGTGAGGTGTTGACGATTGTGCCTGCAACTCTGCCTGCTGATGATTTATCCGTGAAAATTGCCAATGCCGAAGCGATTGCCCTGATGAAAGTCGGGCGGCATTTAAGCAAAGTGAAAGCCATCCTGAAAGCGCAAAACCTGATGGATTTCGCCCATTATGTGGAGCGTGCGACGCTACCCAATCAAAAGGTCATGCCGCTTGCGGATGCGCCTGATGTTGCCCCTTATTTTTCAATGATCCTCGTTTCAAAAGGAAATGACCCTTGGCTGTAAAACCCGTTATCATTTGCCTGTCACGCTCAGGTGCTAAAACTGCCGCTAAAATTGCATCGGCTTTTGGCTATGCCGTGCATGGTCGCAAAAACCGCGTTGATCAGGCGGATGCCTATTTCGATAATGCGCTGGATCATGTGCGCGATCTGTTTGCTGCCAAAGTTCCGGTGATCGGGGTCTGTGCCTCGGGCATCCTGATCCGCGCGGTCGCTCCACTGCTAAATGATAAAACCACTGAACCACCCGTTGTCAGCGTAGCCGACGATGGATCAACCATAGTGCCATTGCTGGGCGGGCATCGTGGCGCCAACCGTTTGGCAAAAGAGCTTGCTGATCTGTTGTCGGGCCAAGCGGCGGTGACCACAGCGGGGGATGTGGCGCTGGGCGTGGCATTGGATGAACCGCCCTTGGGCTGGCGTTTGGCAAATCCCGAAAACGCCAAGGGTGTTATGGCAGGGCTGCTATCAGGTGGTGTTGCACGCATTGAAGGCGAGAATATCTGGGGCTTGGACACTGATCCAAATGGTTTGGTCACATTGGTTGCAACCGAAGAACCGACCACAGGCGATGAAACAACACTGGTCTATCACCCGCAAAAATATACGTTGGGTTTGGGCTGTGCACGTAATTGCGACCCGCAAGAAATGTGGGAACTTGTTCAAAAAACGCTTGCTGAAAACAACATCGCGTCGGGCGCGATTGCGGCTATCGGATCACTTGATCTAAAGGCTGACGAGCCTGCAATGAATGCGCTGGCCAAACGATTGGATGTACCGTTTCGGGTATTCACGGCTGAAGAACTGGAATCCTATGCCGATAAGCTTAAAAACCCATCCGATGTGGTGTTCCATGAGGTCGGTTGTCACGGTGTATCGGAAGCCGCTGCCTTGGCATTGGGCTCTTCAGATGCATGTTTGACAATAGCAAAGCAAAAAACCAAAAACGCGACCTGTGCACTGGCGGTATCAAACGAACCTGTCACAGAATTCACAGGCCGCACGCGTGGCAAACTCTCTATCGTCGGCATCGGCCCGGGGCAGGCATCTTGGCGCACACCCGAAGCAAGTCAACTGGTCGCAGAGGCTGAAGAGCTGGTAGGTTATGGCCTCTATATCGATCTGCTTGGGCCGCTGGCAATCGGTAAAACCCGTTCAGATTTCCATCTCGGTGCGGAAGAAGACCGTTGCCGCTATGCGCTGGAACAAGCTGCCAAAGGTAAAAATGTTGCCCTGATTTGCTCGGGTGACGCTGGCATTTATGCGATGGGGGCATTGGTGTTTGAACTGATGGACCGTAGCGCGGATGACATGGGCGTCAGCGACGCTGCCCACCGCGTGGAGGTGAAATGCACCCCCGGTGTCAGTGCGCTGCAAGGTGCTGCCGCCCGCGCGGGCGCCCCTTTGGGCCACGATTTTTGCGCCATTTCCCTGTCGGATTTGCTGACGCACCGCGCAGATATTATCAAACGTCTGAACGCCGCCGCAGTAGGTGATTTCGTGATTGCGTTCTATAACCCCGTATCCAAACGCCGCCGCACCTTGTTGGCCGAGGCCCGCGATATTCTGCTACAACACCGCCCACGCGATACACCCGTGATGCTGGCACGTTCATTGGGGCGCCATGACGAAAGCGTGCGCTATGTCAAACTTGCCGAATTGGAAGTTGACGATGTTGATATGATGACCGTGGTTCTGGTGGGCTCAAGCAACTCGAAACTTGCCGCACTGGGCGAAGGCCCGCGCATGTACACACCGCGCGGCTATGCGCGCAAAATTGATGGAGATTTGGCATGAAGGTTTATTTTATAGGTGCCGGGCCGGGCGACCCCGACCTGATCACCGTAAAGGGCAAAGCCCTGATTGAACGCTGCCCTGTGTGCCTATACGCGGGCTCATTAGTGCCAGAGGCAGTCGTGGCATTTGCGCCGCAAGATGCGATTGTCAAAGACACAGCAGTGATGACGCTGGACGACACCCACGCCGAGATTTTAGCCGCACACAAACGCGGTGAGGACGTCGCACGCGTGCATTCCGGCGACCCGTCATTATACGGTGCCATAGCCGAACAAATCCGCCGCCTGAATGCGGCAGGCGTAGAATACGAAATCATCCCCGGTGTTTCCGCCTACGCCGCAATGGCCGCCACCATCGGCCAGGAACTGACCATCCCAGAAGTTGCGCAATCCATCGTGCTGACCCGTATGTCGATGCAATCCACATCTATGCCTGCGGGCGAAACACTGGACAATTTCGGCCGCACGGGTGCCACGTTGGCGATCCATCTGGCAATCCGCAATATGCGCGAAATCGAACGTCAGTTGATCCCGCATTACGGTGAAGATTGTCCCGTGGTTGTCGGCTACCGTGTAGGCTGGCCCGACCAGATGATCATTCGCGGAACACTTTCTGACATCCGCAAGAAAGTGCGTAAAGAAAAGATCACCCGCACCGCGTTGATATTGGTGGGGCCTGCGCTGGCCGCGTCAATCGACTTCAAAGACTCAGCCCTATACGACCCCAAAATGCCCCACGTCCTACGCCCTGTTGTAGGTGTGGATTTGGTGGAGGATCATAATACTTAAGGGGCCTTCTGATTTAAATAGCGCAGGAACAGCCTTAGATCATGCCTTTGCCTTTACCGTACCAGTCGCCTTGCTCAACCTGAATGGCGCTGTCCAGCATAGCGGCAAAGGCTATGGGGTCTTGCGTGCCACCTTCTTTACCACGGTAGTGGTAAGGAATAACGACTTTTGGTTTAAACGCGGCCACAGCACTGGCAGCCGCTTTGATGTCCATTGTGAAAGGCAGGTTCATGCATAGGAACGCGACATCAATGTCTTTCAGCGCGCGCATTTCCGGCACGTCTTCGGTATCGGCCGATAGGTAAACACGCGTACCACCGATGTTCAGCACATAACCGTTGTCACGCCCTTGTGGGTGGAATTTCAAGCGACCTTCGGTGGTGTTATAGGCGGCAATCGCCTCAATCCCGATATCACCAAAGCTGGTGGTTTCGGTGTTTGCGATAACCTGTGCGCGTGCAGCCAAATCGGCACTCATCTTATCTTGTGCACCTTTATTCGAGATCAGCGTTGTTTTATCGCCCAATACTGCTGCGAGTGTTTCGTTGTTCAAATGGTCGCCGTGGTGATGGGTGATTAACACCAGATCGGCGGGTGGCAAGCCTGCGTATAACGCGGGGTCGCCCACAGGATCGGCGTAGATTACGCCCATCGCGGTTTCCAAAACCACCGATGCGTGTGAAATTGGGGTCACTTTGATTGCACCATTGGCAAAACTCATGACATGTTCATGTGCCATGGCGACATATGGCAATACGGTGATGCTGCCGGCAGCGGCAGCTGTGGTTTGTAAAAAATTACGCCGTGAAAGCATTGTTTTTCTCCAAGTTGGGTTATTAAACCCTAGTATTATTTCCGGTTGCGTCAAGTTTATGGGAATGATCCGGGGCGGTGGTGCGTTACTGGGAACATTTTGTAAGGCTAGATGTTTGGTTTTTAATGTGTTGCAGAATTAAACTGCTTTTGATCAGAACTTGCCATTATCGTTTTTCCATTCGCTACGTGGTGCGATCTTTTCGGTTGTATCCCAATGCTCTACGATTTTGCCCTTATTGAGCCGGAAAAGGTCGTAGAAGGCTGACGGAATATTGTTGTAATTGCCTTCGCTGACGCAAAGCACAAAATTGCCCTCTGCCAGAACACGGTGGATGCGGTGATAATCGATCTGTCTTTGACCCTCGCTTTCGACCGCCAGCGCGGATCGAAGAATATCCATGCCATCGCCTAGTCGTGGGTTGTGATCGACGTAATCTACTTCGTCGACAAAATCCGTCAGCAGGTAAAGTTGCCCGTCGACAAGCACGGTCTTAACGAAAGATCGCGCGAGTGTTCGGTTACTTTCTGTCAGTTCAAGGTCAATGACCTTGGTCGACCCATCCACCATACTGTGACCCGACTGGTTGGGGCCCAGCCGTTCTTGGATATTATCCCAATGCTCCACCGCTTGTCCGTCTTCGAAACGAAACACTTCGAAACAAATTTTCCGGCTTGAAAAATCGTACTCCATCTGGGCGAATACAAACGCGCCATCTTCGAAAGCCCGAACCATGTTTACCCGTGGCTCGGTTTTGGACAGCCGTTTGAAAAGGGTCGCTAAACCCTCACTGCCTTCATGGGTCTGCGGGTTGTGCTGAATGTACTTGGCCTCGTTCACTACAGCCACAGAAGCGGGATCACCGGTTTCGATGCTTTTTAACAATGCTCTGATCTGATCTTTCTTTGAGGTAGTCATGATTTGTAATGCCTAATGGGATGTATGGCTTAATTTGCGTTTGGTATCCACGAAAACGGCCCCATCCATAGATCAGCTATTAACCGTAATGTGTTCGTTTTTAGCGATGGCACTTTAACCGCGATATTATCTCGGCCAAGCGCTTAGCAGTTCACGCGGTAACCTATCACATAAAACCACTTCTGTCTTGCATCGGCCAAAAGTTAACACACCAAGCCGTATGCCCCTGTGTCATACGCGTAGTGCACGTTTTGTGTGCGCCGATCATACACCGCTTTTGACGTTAACTCTTACGCCAATCGAATCGCAGTATTCGAAGAACCTGTCTAAATATTGGAATATGTAAAATATTATTCGAATAACACGTAAAATATTAGAAGATATACGCATCTTACTGGTAAAAATCGGTGATTTTGGCATTTTTTACCTGGCAGATCAGGTATATCTCTCCAAAATCCAGACATCCGAGGGCATTATGATCAAAACTCCATACCTGTTATTCTTGGGCGATGCGCCCGATATGTTGGCTACAAAAGTGGCCATTGGCATCAAAGACTGGCGCCCTGACGCCTCGGTCGGACAGTTCCGTATGGAAGGCTGCAAAGCTGATCTGGGTTTGCCCGATATGACGATTGATCAGGCGATTGAAGCAGGTGCCGAGACGCTTGTGATCGGTGTGGCCAATCGTGGTGGTCTAATTTCTGACAGCTGGAAAGCGGTTCTGGTGGAAGCTTTGGAAAAAGGCATGGATATTGCCTCTGGCCTGCATAACCTATTGAAAGATGAAGCAGAATTGGCAGCCGCTGCTATGATGCACGGGCGTACTTTGTTTGATGTGCGCGTCCCGATGGTGGAATTCCCAATTGCAAATGGCGTAAAACGTACCGGCAAACGCTGCCTGCCAGTAGGCACGGATTGTTCGGTTGGTAAAATGTACACAGGCCTTGCGATGGAAAAGGTAATGCATGCACGCGACATGAATGCCACCTTCCGACCTACGGGCCAAACCGGTATTCTGATCACCGGTGGCGGCATACCGTTGGACGCGGTTGTGGCTGACTTCATGGCGGGTGCTGTGGAATATCTAACCCCTGATAATGATGCGGACCATTGGGACTTGATCGAAGGTCAGGGTTCATTGTTCCATGTATCATATTCAGGCGTAACCATGGCCCTAATCCACGGCGGTCAACCCGATGCACTTGTTTTGTGCCACGAACCAACACGCGCCCATATGCGCGGCTTGCCGGATTACCAACAGCCCAGTTTGGCAGAATTGCGTGATGTTGCTCTGACGCTCGCGAAAGTGGCCAATCCGGCGTGTAAGGTTGTCGGTATTTCCGTCAATACACAACATATGTCCGAAGTCGAGGCTGATGCATATCTGAAAGAAGTTGAGGCTGAAATGGGTCTGCCAACGGTTGACCCTTTTCGTCACGGGGCAGAGCGTCTGGTAGACGCGCTGGCTGCATGCTAGGACATTTTGATGGATATTCTAGAGATCACAGTACAGCACAACGTTTTCAAACTGGCGCAAGTCTTTACTATTTCACGGGGCTCACGCACACAAGCGGACGTGTTGACGGTGACATTGCGTAAAGGTGACTATGTCGGGCAAGGGGAATGTGTGCCCTATGCACGGTATGGCGAAACACTGGAAAGCGTTACGGAACAGATAAAATCGCTGCCCGCCAATTTTGATCGTACGACGTTGCAATCCTTGTTACCTGCAGGTGCGGCTAGGAATGCTGTGGATTGTGCTTATTGGGATCTGGATGCGAAACTGGCGGGGAAACCCGTTTGGGAACTGGCTGGTCTGATTACACCAAAACCAGAGATTACCGCATATACACTATCATTGGATACATCTGAAAAGATGCAGGAACAGGCGGCAAAGAATGCATTCCGTCCTTTGCTGAAAACCAAGCTGGGTGGTGGTGATGAAGATATCGCACGCATCAAAGCTGTGCGCAAAGGTGCGCCTGATGCGAAAATCATTGTCGACGCAAATGAAGGTTGGACGCCAGAATTATATGAAAAGCTTGCACCCGTTTTGGTGGATTTAGGCGTGGCAATGGTTGAACAACCGTTTCCTGCGGGAGCAGATGATGTTCTGTTGGGGCTTGAACGCGTATTGCCCGTATGTGCAGACGAAAGCTGCCATGACAGCGCTAGTTTGCCTAGCCTACACGGTAAATATGATATGGTGAACATCAAGTTGGACAAAACCGGCGGCCTGACCGAGGCATTGGCCTTGAAAGAGGCAGCAGTCGCGCAAGGGTTTCAGGTGATGGTGGGGTGTATGGTAGGCTCATCTCTTGCCATGGCCCCTGCGGTTCTTGTCGCGCAAGGTGTGGCATTGGTTGATCTTGACGGGCCTTTGTTATTGGGTGAAGACCGTGACAGCCCACTTCAATTCGATGCGCAAGGCGTGCATCCTGCAACACCAGACCTTTGGGGATAGAAATGAATAGAACTGTATATTTAAACGGGGAATATTTACCAGAAGATGAAGCTAAGGTTTCAATTTTTGATCGTGGGTTTTTGATGGCTGATGCGGTTTATGAGGTGGTATCGGTTCTGGATGGTAAACTGTTGGAGTTTTCAGGTCATATAAAGCGTTTGGAACGCTCTTTGGGTGAGCTGGACATGGCCAAGCCAAAGAATTTCGACAATTTACTGGACATCCACCGCACTTTGGTTGCTCGCAATAATGTGCAGGAAGGTGGAGTTTATCTGCAAATCACTCGCGGTGTTGCTGATCGGGATTTTGTTTATCCGAAAGATGCAGAACCTACTTTGGTTATGTTCACGCAAGAACGCCCAATTATAGAATCGCCTGCTGCCAAAACGGGCATGCGGATTATCTCGACGGAAGATTTACGCTGGGGGCGCCGTGATATTAAAACTGTACAACTTTTATATCCTTCGATGGCCAAAATGATGGCGAAAGCGGCAGGTGTTGACGATGCGTGGTTGGTCGAAGACGGATTTGTTACCGAAGGCACATCGAACAACGCCTATATCGTGAAGGATGGCAAAATCATTACGCGGTCTTTGTCGCATGATATTTTACACGGCATCACACGTGCATCTGTTCTGCGCTATGCAGCGGAAGCACAAATGATTGTGGAAGAGCGTAACTTTACGATTGAAGAAGCACAATCGGCGGACGAGGCGTTCATTACATCCGCATCAGCCTTTGTAACGCCCGTGATTGAAGTCGACGGCGCAAAATTGGGCGGTGGCACGCCCGGACCCGTGGCGGGCCGTTTGCGCGAAATCTACATTGAGGAAAGTCGCAAAGCAGGTATCTAATCTCTGATTGCGTGAATGCGACGTAAAGCTGACGCAAACAGAATTGTTTAAAAGATATATTTTTGTCACCCTCAATGAAAAGGGAGAGTGACAATGCGTCCGTTCGAAGGGGTTCGAGTTCTAGATTTAACACATGTATTTGCGGGGCCGTTCAGTACATACCAACTGGCTGTTCTCGGGGCGGATGTCATTAAAATCGAGCCAGTTGATAACCCAGATATGATGCGCATTTCTGGTGCTGTCTCCGAATTGAACGAAGCAGAGTACGGCCTAGCGTATCAAGCGCAAGCTAGTGGTAAACGCTCAATTGCGTTGAATTTACGTGAACCGGAAGGGCGTGCAATATTTCACGATCTAGTTGAAACTGCCGACGTTGTTGTTCAGAATTATACAACTGCATGTTTAGTGGACTTAGGTCTTGATTATGAAACGCTCAGAGCGCGAAATCCAAAGTTAATTTATTGTTCGATAAATGGCTTTGGACGTACAGGTCCAAAGGCCAATGATCCTGCGTATGATGTAGTGATACAGGCTTTTTCCGGGGTTATGGCTTCAAATGGTGAACCGAACTCTCAGCCAGTGCGCATAGGCCCTCCCGTTATTGATTATGGAACGGGTGCGCAGGCAGCCTTTGCGATTAGTGCTGCTTTATTTGGGCGCGAACGTACGGGTGTTGGGCGATATATTGACGTTGCAATGTCCGATGCAGCTTTGATGCTGATGACAATGAATATTGTTACTGCTGTGGGGTCGGGTATTGCACCTTTGGCACATGGTAATCACGATCCTGCTAATGCTGCTTATAGTGCATATGATACTGCGGATGGTATGGTCATGTTAGGGGCATACTCCAAGAAACAATATTCAGATTTGATGCGTGCTTTGGGCCATGCCTCAGTTGCAAAAGAAGTTACAGCCGGTACGCAAGCGGATTTGCCAGGGCGCCGCGAACAAGATGCTATCCTTTTGACAAATACACTGCTGACTAAAACTGCGGATGAATGGGAAAAGTTATTGAATGCAGCTCATGTCCCAGCAGCGCGCGTACGCACCGTTGATGAAGCATTGGATCATCCGCAATTTCAGTCTCGCACAGTTTTACAGGACGTGGATGGCTTGAAAGGCGCACGCCCAACGGCTGCGTTTATGTTTGATCAAGGCGGGCCGAAGATTGATAGCCCACCTCCAATATTTGCTGCGGACACCAAAGCTATTTTACATGAGCTAGGTGTCAGTGATGACCGTATATCAGAGTTAGCTGTGCAAAAGGTAATTGCAGTTTAACCATGCGATTTTGCGTGCGAGATAACATAGGCCGCCTGCTGTTCGGGAGTGGCCTCTGTCTGATGCATATCTTTCCATTCCGAATAGGGCATGCCGTAAAACGCTTCACGTGCCTCATCCTTATTCATATCGATGCCCTGTTCGCTTGCGGCTTCCTGATACCAACGGCTAAGGCAGTTGCGGCAAAAACCGGCTAGGTTCATCATATCGATGTTTTGTGCATCTGTACGGGCAGCCAAATGATCGCGTAGACGGCGAAAGGCAGCAGCTTCAAGTTCAATTTCGGTTTGTTTGTCCATATCAGGCCTCTTGTGCTTGGGTTATTTTGACAGCTTCGGCAAAAATGGGCGCAAGCTTGTCTGCCCATTCGCGTTGATTAACCTTGGTTTTGACAAGATCATTTCTGATCTCGATCAAAGCATGGATGCGATTGGGTATCAATGCGTGATATTCCATCGTATCACCCGGCAAATGGCCGCTATATGGTTCATTGTCGCCAACACAAAGTTCAGAATGTGATTGCAGCAATGGGACTAACGGTCTTGATAAACGTTCATCTTCACTGTGCAGAACACCGACATGCCACGGGCGCTCTGCATAACCATTCAATTTTTTTGTGTATGTATGGATAGACAGCAATATCGGGTTTTCTCGTTGTGCCAAAAGAGTTTCAAGTGCCGCATGGTATGGCCGGTAGCACAGATCCTTGCGTAGATTTATTTCTTTTTCTGTTATATGACGGTTGGCGGGAATTATGGTGCCGTCATAAAGTTGCATAACCAACGTGGGATCGTCTTCACCACGATTGGGATCAATCACAAGCCGTGAGAAGTTGGAGTAAATCAGGGGCGCATTCATTTTTTCTGCAAGGCGCTTTGAAACGCCTAAAGCTCCCACATCATAAGCTATATGGCGTGCCATATCTTTTTTCGATATCCCAAGTTCACCGCCATTTACAAAGTCAGGCACGGTATTGGTCGCATGATCACAGATAATAACAGCCCCATTGGGCCTGTTTTCGCCTTCTATTGTGTATGGCTGGTATGTGAGCATCGTCGTAACTTTCTATTTGTCATATGAGTGTGACAATTGTTGGTTATCGCCTTAAGCGATTACTGGCAATCTCTGTCTATT